>NZ_JBHRWK010000036.1:0-91339 GCF_042647925.1 Amycolatopsis speibonae | reverse complement strand
ACCGAACAGGACACAGCCAACACAACAGCAACCCCAGCCCAACCCAGAGCCGCTTAAGTTCCTGGCATTGACCCTGAAGGTAGGGAAGGAGGCCTTCACGGACTGAATCGCAAGTGCGGCGCGCCCGCGTGAACTGCTACCCCACGACCACTCTTTTGGGTTAGGTTCCCCCTCATGAAGCTGCGCTGGGGTGTAACCGCCGTCGTCTCCGCTCTCGCCGTCGTCCTGCTGCCCGGGGTGGCCACGGCCGCGCCCGCGTCTTCGGCGTCCTTGCCGATCGTGCGCTGCGAGTTCACGCCGACGCCCGAGAACCCCGCCGCCCGGCCGGTCCTGCGGCCGATCCCCTTCGCGCTGACCCGCGGCACGATCGACGTCACGTTCCGCTTCAACTACGGCCCCGTCACCGTGCGCCTGAACCGCGCGGGCGCCGCCCCGTGCGCTGCGCACAACCTGGCGAGCCTGGCACTGCAGCGCTTCTACGACCACAGCCAGTGCTGGCGCCTGACGAACTCCGCACGCCTCGGCGTCCTTCAGTGCGGCGACATCTACGAAGCCGAGAAGGGCGGCCCGGGCTACAAGTTCCCGGACGAGGTCGACGGCACCGAGACCTACGAACGCGGCACCATCGCCATGGGCAATCAGGGCGCCGGCACCAACGGCAGCGAGTTCTTCATCGTGCACTCGTTCGCGAACATCCCGAAGAACTACTCGGTGATGGGCAAGGTCGTTCGGGGCATGGACGTGCTGGACAAGATCGTGGCCGCCGGCATCATCCCGACGGATCCGAACGGACCGCAGGACGGGCTGCCCGCTAAGCCGGTGAAGATCCAGAAGGCGACCTTGAGTTTCTAAGTGAGCCGGAAGTCAACGGTGGCGTGGCGAAGGTAGCGGCGGGAGCGGGTTCACCAACGGTCCCTGACACCTCTGCCGACTGTCCATAAGGGACGTCTCTCGAGACACAGTTGCCCGGTTTGGGTAATAGCACGTTTTTTCGAGGGGTCGTGAGTGGCAAAGAGGGTTCTAACGCTCTTTGCCACTCACGACCCACTCGCCAAATAGGACCCATCGCCCAAATCGGTCACCTGCGCCTGCACCTCAAGATGACGTCCCTCATGGACAGTCGAGAGAGGCATCAGAGACCGTCGACGAACCGGCCCCCTTAGGCTAATTCGGACGGCGCCGTAAAGCCGCCTAAGACGGTGACACCAGACCCCGGGACCGTGATCGGCCGTTGCCGACCAACGACGTCATGAACTCACCGCGCTCGACGAGCGCCCGGCCGCTGTAGCCGAATGCCCAACCCTCGTCATCCTCGGATCTTCTCGTCGAGAAAGCGTTGAGCGGCCACTGCAAGAAACTAGATCACCACAAGCCGCAAACGGTCGTTACCAATTGACGCCACGCGCCGTAGCCGTCTTCACCACGCACAGGAATCACACAGCCCCCTCACAGGAACCAGTCTTTCACCCTTTAGAGTGACGCATCCTCATCGGTCTGACTGCCGGTGGCGTTCCTGGGGGTTCAAGCATGATGACGCACGAGCAGTACCTGTCCACGAAGAGATTCCCGGCCCTCGACGGGCTGCGCGCGATCGCCGCGCTCCTCGTGGTGGTGTTCCACTACGGAGGACCGTCGTGGGCCATGGCCAACGGGTGGATCGGTGTTCACCTGTTCTTCGTCCTTTCCGGTTTCCTCATCACCACGCTGGCACTGCGCGAAGAGGACCGAAACGGCAGGATCTCGCTCGCGAACTTCTACATCCGTCGCGCGTTCCGCATTCTGCCGGTGTATTTCGCGGTACTGGGCATCATCGTGGTGTTCACGTACCTGCGCGGCCAGTACACCTCCAGTGGCCTCTCAGGCGCGATGCCGTACTTCCTGACCTTCACGAACGAGTTCGCCCACAACGCGCCCTTCGGTCAGTCGTGGACGCTGGGTGTCGAGCAGAAGTTCTACCTCGTCTGGCCGTTCATGGCCTTCGGCATCGCGGCGCTGAGTTTCCCGAAGCGGCTGGGCCTGGCGATCGGCCTGATCGCGCTCATGATCGCGCTGATCCCGGTGATGCCGTACGCCGGTGCTTACTCACCCATCATCATCGGTTGCGCGCTCGCGATCGGCCTCCACTACCGCAAGGGCTTCGCGATCCTCCGGGTCTTCACCCACCCCCTGGCCAGCTTCGTCCTGCTCGCGGCTCTCGTGGTCCTCCAGACCCATGTGACGGACATCGAAGCCTTCTTCCAGGACGGCGGAACGGTTGGCGGCACCACGTACGCGGTACTGGTCGCGCTGTTGATCACTTCGCTGATCCCGCGTGGCCCGATCGCCTGGCTCTTCTCCACCCCGCCGATGCGGTTCATCGGCGAGCGGTCTTACTCGGTGTACCTCTTGCAAGGGGTGGCGGCGACCGTGGTCGCCTTGTCGATTCCCCAGCTGGGCACGCACCGGACGCTGACCGCGATCGCCGTGACCGTCGTCGCCCTCGTCATTTCCGACGTCCTCTACCGCTGGGTCGAGATGCCGATGATCGACGTCGGCCGCAAGGTGGTCGCTTGGCGCGGAACACGATCCGACGCCCGGCGCAGACCCTCCCCACCGGATCCCACAGTGCGGGATGTCGAACCCGCCCTGGCCAGCGGCTGAGCAATTCAAGCGAAGCGCGCTTGAATTGATCCGGTACTCTGGTCGCCAAGGTCGAGAGGCGCTGCAACGGACCGCTGAGTCCGCCACGCTCGGCCCCGGACTTCATCGCAAGGGCGCCTCCCACGACATGGGAGGAGCGCTGGATGGAAACGACCGCCCTGAGAAAGCTGCTGAAAGAGCGCATCGTCGTGCTCGACGGCGCGTGGGGGTCGATGCTCCAGAACGCCGGCCTCAAGCCAGAGGACTACCGCACCGAGCGGTTCCAGGATCACCCTCGTGACATCACCGGCGACCCCGACCTGCTGAACATCACCAGGCCGGACGTCGTCCTCGACATCCACCGCCAGTATCTCGACGCCGGCGCGGACATCACGACGACGAACACGTTCACCGCCACCACCATCGGCCAGGCGGACTACGGGCTCGAGAACCTCGCGTACGAGATGAACCTCCGCGGCGCCCAGATCGCGCGCGAGGCGGCGGACGCGGCGGGCGGGAAGTTCGTCGCCGGATCGGTCGGGCCGCTGAACGTCACGTTGTCGCTGTCGCCGAAGGTCGAGGATCCGTCGTTCCGCGCGGTGACCTTCGACGAGGTGTACGCGTCGTACGCCGATCAGATCAAAGCCCTCGCCGAAGGCGGCGTAGACCTGCTTCTGATCGAGACGATCTTCGACACCCTCAACTGCAAGGCCGCGATCTCCGCGGCCCGTGACGTCGCACCGCATCTGCCGCTGTGGATCTCGGTGACGATCGTCGACCTGAGCGGCCGGACGCTGTCCGGGCAGACGGTCGAGGCGTTCTGGAGTTCCATCGAGCACGCGGACCCGCTGCTGGTCGGTGTCAACTGCTCGCTGGGCGCCGAGGAGATGCGCCCGCACATCGCCGAACTGGCCCACCTCGCGGGCACGTACACGGCCTGTCACCCCAACGCCGGCCTGCCGAACGCGTTCGGCGGATACGACCAGACGCCCGAGGAGACCGGCGCGCTGCTCGGCGACTTCGCCACGGCCGGGATGGTCAACGTCGTCGGCGGCTGCTGCGGCACGACTCCCGCGCACATCAAGGGTATCGCCGACGCCGTCCGCGGGATGGCGCCGCGGCACGTCCCGGATCCGAAGCCGCACACCCGGTTCAGCGGGCTCGAGCCGTTCGAGATCGGCAAGGACACCGGCTTCGTCATGATCGGCGAGCGGACCAACGTCACCGGGTCCGCCAAGTTCCGCAAGCTGATCGAGGCCGACGACCACCAGGCCGCCGTCGACGTCGCGCTGGAGCAGGTCCGCGGCGGGGCGAACCTGCTGGACGTCAACATGGACGCCGACCTGCTCGACAGCGAAAAAGCGATGACCACGTTCCTGAACCTCATCGCCACCGAACCCGAGGTCGCCCGGCTGCCGATCATGATCGACAGCTCACGCTGGACGGTCCTCGAAGCCGGACTGAAGTGCGTGCAGGGCAAGGGCGTCGTCAACTCCATCAGCCTCAAGGAGGGCGAGGAGCAGTTCCTCCAGCAGGCCCGGCGCATCCGTGACTACGGCGCGGGCGTGGTCGTGATGGCCTTCGACGAGACGGGGCAGGCCGACACCGCCGACCGGAAGGTCGCGATCTGCGGACGTGCCTACGATCTGCTGACGCAGAAGGCCGGTTTCGTCGCCGAGGACATCATCTTCGACCCGAACGTGCTCGCGGTCGCGACCGGTATCTCCGAGCACAACGGCTATGCCAAGGCGTTCATCGACGCGCTGCCGCGGATCAAGGAACGCTGTCCCGGCGTGCGGATCAGCGGCGGTATCTCGAACCTCTCGTTCTCCTTCCGCGGCAACAACGTCGTGCGTGAGGCGATGCACTCGGCCTTCCTGCTGTACGCGGTGCGCGCCGGGCTGGACATGGGCATCGTCAACGCCGGGCAGCTCGCGGTCTACGAGGACATCCCCAAGGATCTGCTGGAACTGGTCGAGGACGTGCTCTTCGACCGCCGCGAGGACGCCACCGACAGGCTGGTCACGTTCGCGGAAACGGTCAGTGGCAAGGGAACCCAGCGCGTCGTCGACCTCTCCTGGCGGGAGAACACGGTCGAGGCGCGGCTGAGCCACGCGCTGGTGCACGGCATCGTCGACTACATCGAAGAAGACACCGAGGAAGCTCGCCAGAAGCTGCCGAGGCCGCTCGAGGTCATCGAGGGTCCGCTGATGGACGGCATGAAGATCGTCGGCGACCTGTTCGGATCCGGCAAGATGTTCCTGCCGCAGGTGGTCAAGAGCGCGCGCGTGATGAAGCGGTCGGTGGCCTATCTCGAGCCGTACATGGAGGCCGAGAAGGAGAAGGCGCGCCTCGAAGGCCGGGTCGAAACCCGCCAGGGCAACGGGAAGGTCGTCCTGGCGACGGTCAAGGGCGACGTGCACGACATCGGCAAGAACATCGTCGGCGTCGTCCTCGGCTGCAACAACTACGAGGTGATCGACCTCGGCGTGATGGTCCCGGCCGCGGTCATCCTCGACACCGCCGTCTCCGAGGGCGCCGACGCCATCGGGCTTTCCGGGCTGATCACGCCGTCGCTGGACGAGATGGTCAACGTCGCCACCGAGATGGAGCGGCGCGGGCTGAAACTGCCGCTGCTGATCGGCGGCGCGACCACGTCACGCCAGCACACCGCGGTCCGCATCGCGCCCGCGTACGAGAGGACGACCGTGCACGTCCTCGACGCCTCCCGCGTCGTCGGCGTCGTCGGTGACCTGCTCGACGCGGACCGCGCCGAGATCCTCGACAAGAACAACCGGGCCGATCAGGAGAAGCTGCGCGAGCAGCACGCCAACAAGCAGCGCACCCCGCTGCTGACGGTCGAGCAGGCCAGGGCCAACCCGGAGAAGGTCTCCTTCGACGAGGTCCCGACACCCGCGTTCACCGGCGTCCGGTACGTCTCGCCGTCGCTCACCGAGCTGCGCGAGATGATCGACTGGACGTTCCTGTTCCTGGCGTGGGAGCTGAAGGGCAAGTACCCGGCGATCCTGAACAACCCGGTGGCGCGGGAGCTGTTCGACGACGCGAACACCCTGATGGACCAGATCATCGCCGAGGAACGCTTCCAGGCCAAGGGCGCGTACGCGTTCTGGCCCGCGCACTCCGAGGGCGACGACATCATCCTGGAGCAGGGTCTCAAATTCCCGATGCTGCGCCAGCAGACCAAGAAGCCGCTGGAGCGGCCGAACCGCTGCCTGTCCGACTACATCGCTCCGGCGGGGGCGGGCGACCACCTCGGCGGGTTCGCGGTCACCATCCTCGGCGCCGAGGATTTCGCGGCCGAGTTCGAGGCGCAGCAGGACGACTACCGCGCCATCATGGTGAAGGCTCTCGCGGACAGACTCGCCGAGGCGTTCGCCGAGTATCTGCACCTCCAGGCGCGGCGGGACTGGTTCGAACCCGACGCCGACCCGAAGCTGGAAGACCTGCACGCCGAGCGGTTCCGCGGCATCCGCCCCGCGCTCGGCTACCCGGCGAGCCCGGATCACAGCGAGAAGCAGGAGCTGTTCGACCTGCTCGACTCCGACCGGCTCGGGATGGCGCTGACCGAATCCTTCGCGATGACGCCGGCGGCGAGCGTCAGCGGGCTGATCTTCGCCCACCCCGATTCGCGGTACTTCACCGTCGGACGGCTGGGCAAGGACCAGGTCGAGGACTATGCCGTTCGCCGGGGCCTCGAACTGTCCACTGTGGAGCAGTGGCTGCGCCCGAACCTCGCCTACGAGCCCGAATGACACAATGATCGGGTGACTGCCGAGGGCTCGGACTTCCTGCAGCTGGACATCGGGGACGCACCACCGGGGCGCCGGTCGGACTGGCTGGCGTCGCGGTTGCGGCACGCCATCTCCGACGGCCGCCTGCCGGTCGGCAGCAGGCTGCCCGCGACCAGGGCGCTGGCCGCCGACCTGCGGGTTTCCCGCGGCGTCGTCACCGAGGCCTACCAGCGGCTGGTCGAGGACGGCCACGTCGCCGGACGTGGCCGTGCGGGCACGGTGGTCGTCGCGGCGCCTGCGAGGACGAAGGAACAGACGACGTCCGGTCCCCCGGCGGCGGGCACTATCTTCCGGCCCGCCCCGGGGATCGGCGTCTTCGACTCCCTGCGGTCGACCCCGGCGAAGATCGACCTGTCCCCCGGCGTGCCGGACCTGACAGCCTTCCCGAGGACGGCCTGGCTGCGCGCCGAACGCACCGTGCTCAACGACCTTTCGGCGGCGTCCTTCGGCTACGGCGATCCGAGGGGCGCGCCCGCGTTGCGGCTGGCCATCGCGCACTGGATCGCCCGCACCCGCGGCATCACCGCCGACGCCGACGACGTCCTGATCGTCGCCGGTGTCGCACAGGGTCTCGGGTTGCTGGCCCAGGTGCTGGGCGACAACGGGATCTCCGAGATCGCCGTCGAGGACCCGAGTTCGCTGGGCGCGCGGCAGCATCTGCACGACCGGCGGCTGGCGACGCCGCCGATCCGGGTCGACGAGGACGGGATCGACGTCGGCGAGCTCGTCCGCAGCGGCGCGCCCGCCGTGCTGCTCACGCCCGCGCACCAGTTCCCGACGGGTGTCGTGCTCGGCGGGGAACGCCGTCGCGAACTCATGCGCTGGGCCGCGGACGGCGGTCTGATCATCGAGGACGACTACGACGCCGAGCACCGCTACGACCGTCCCCCGGTCCCCGCGCTGCGATCGATGCTCGCCGAGCAGGTCTGCTACGCGGGCAGCGTGTCGAAGTGGCTCGCGCCCGCGCTCCGGGTGGGCTGGATGCTGGTGCCGCCGCGATACCGGGACGAGGTGGTCGCGGCCAAACGGTTCGCCGACCTGGGCAACGCCGTTCTCCCGCAGCTGGTGCTCGCGCATCTCATGGAGTCCGGCGAGATGGAACAACAGCTGCGGTTCGTGCGCAAACGGCATCGCCGGCGGCGGGACGCGATGATCGACGCGCTCCGGACGCATCTCCCGGACGCCGTGGTGCACGGCGCGGCCGCCGGGCTGCATCTGACGATCACCTTCGACGCCGAGTTCTCCGATCTCGACTTCGCCGCCGCCGCGCTCGAAGAGGGCGTGAAGGTGCAGCCGCTGTCGTGGCACTGTCAGCGGCCGATGAATCCGGGCCTCGTCCTCGGCTACGGGTCGAGCCCGGCGAGCGACATCGCCGAGGGCATCGCCGTCCTGGGGAAGATCAGGCGTTAGCCGGCGAACTGCCCGAGGAAGGCCAGGAGCACCGCCGGGTCTTCGACGTGGGCGTTGTGCCCCAGTCCGGGAAGTTCAGCGGAAGCCGGGCTGAGGGCGCGAAGCTGTTCGGGGCGGCTCATGGGGTCGTGCTCGCCGGCGGCGAGGGCGACGGGGCAGCCCGCCGCGCCGAGCAGGCCGGGCATGTCGGGCGCGCCGACGGCGAACGCGTGGGGGTCCAGGGCCAGTCGCCAGCCGCCTTCGGTTTCGACGACGCCGTCGGGGTCCGCTTCGGCCAGCCCGGTGAGACCGGCGATCTTGAGGAACGCTCGTTCGGCGTCCTCACGCTCCAGGAACACCCTGGGCGGTTTCGCCGCCATGTCCGCGGCCTTGGCCAGGTCGGTCTCGCTCCATTCGACCTTGACGCCGACCGCGAGCAGCCCGTCGATCCGGAGCCCGAACCACCCGCTGGCCAGGGCGAGTCCGACCACTCCGCCCAGGGAGTGGCCGATCACCAGCAGCGGACCGCGTTCCGGGAGCGCGTCGGCGACCGCCCCGGCGAGGCTGCCGAACGAGTAGTGCGCCAAGCGTGGTGACGCCCCATGCCCGGGCAGGTCGGGTGCCAGCCAGCGGTAGCCGGGCTGCAACATCAGGCCGTCCCACACCGCGCCCGTCGCGCCGAGGCCGTGCAGCAGGAGCACGGCAGGGCCGTCGGTTCCGGCGGTGCGCATCTTCAGCGTTTCCACCGGACGGATCTTTCCCCAGTCAGCTGTCCGCGGGCTAGTCCGTGTCCTGTGAGCCTGTTCGATGGGCTTCGTGATCCAGGTGGTTCCTGACGGTGCGGACGGATCGGCCTCGTACCGGGTCGTACTCGGCCGCATCCGCCCGTGCCGTCAGGGACCACCTGGGCGCGAAGACCGCGGACAGGCTCACAGGACACGGACTAGTGTTCGAAGTCGTGATCACCGATCCGGATATCTACACCCGGGGCGTGCCGTACGGGCATCTCGCGGCGCTGCGCCGGGAGTCGCCGGTCGTGCGGGTGGACGATTTCTGGGCCGTGCTGCGGCATTCGGACGTCAAGCACGTGCTGAAGAACCCGAAGCTGTTCTCGTCGCGCCTCGGCGGGACGCAGATCCGGGACCCGGCGACGGAGCAGGATCTCGGTTACGTCCGGCGGATGATGCTGAACATGGATCCGCCCGAGCACGCCCGGCTGCGGGGCCTGCTCACCAAGGCGTTCACGCCGCGCGCGGTCGGCAGGCTGACCGAGCGGATCCACGGCTGGGCGAGGTCGCTGATCGCCGGTGTCCAGGCGGACGGCGAAGGTGACTTCGCCGCCGTCGCCGCCGATCTCCCGCTGCTGACGCTGGCCGAGGTCTTCGGGATCCCCGAACAGGACCGGCGGTTGATGTACGACTGGAGCAATCGCGTGATCGGCTACCAGGACGCCGACTACGCGGTGAGCGCGACCGTCGAGGCGGGCGAGGTCACCGATCTCGCGCGGGCGGCGCTGGCCGTGCGGCCGGTCCCGGGGCCGGACGGCGCGATGCCCGATCCGCGCACCCGCGCCGGGATGCCGGATCTCTACGCGTACGCCACCGCGCTCGGCGAGGACAAACGCCGGAGCCCCGGCGACGACGTGATGAGCAACCTGATGAGGCACGTGGAAGACGGCGGGCGGGTGTCGATCGCGGAGTTCGAGAACCTGTTCTGGCTGTTTTCCGTGGCGGGCAACGAGACACTGCGCAACGGCATCCCCGGCGGGATGCTGGCGCTGCTGTCGCATCCGGATCAGTACCGGCGGCTGCTGGCCGACCGTTCGCTGCTTCCCGGTGCGGTGGAAGAGATGCTGCGCTGGTGGTGCCCGGTCATGCACTTCCGTCGCACCGCGACCGAAGACGTCGTCCTGTCCGATGTGGACATCCGGGCGGGCGACAAGGTCGTCGTCTGGTTCTCCGCCGCGAATCGCGACGAGTCCGTTTTCGAGGACCCGGACCGCTTCGACATCGGCCGTACGCCCAACGATCACCTGACCTTCGGGCATGGCCCGCATTTCTGCCTCGGCGCCCAGCTGGCGAGGGTGCAGCTGCGCGCGATGTTCGAAGCGGTCCTGGACCTGCTCGGCGAGGTCGAACTCGCCGGTGAGCCGGTGCGGTTGCGGTCGAACTTCCAGAACGGGTTGAAGTCCCTGCCGATCCGCTGGCAGGGATGAGTCCCTTCCCACGCCCCCGAGCGCGGGAAGGGACTCGCCACCCCCTGGTCACTCGGCCGCGGCGAACTCCCGTTCGGCGACGGCGGTGCGGGCTTCGGCCTTGCGCAGGCCCACGACTCCGGACAGCGCCACCAGGACACTGATCACGGCGATGCCGGTGACGACGGTCAGCGCGGGTGTCAGACCGTTCAGCAGCGCGGCCGGACCGGTGGCACCACCCGCGTTACCGGTCAGGACCGCGGTCACCACGGCGAGGCCGATCGCGCCGCCGACCTGGATCGAGGTGTTCAGCAGACCGCCGGCGAGACCCTGCTCGTCGTCGGAGATGCCGTTGGTCGCCTGGATGTTCAACGAAGAGAACGCCAGCATGAAGCCGATGCCCAGCAGGATCATGCTCGGCAGCACCGAACCGGCGTAGCTGGAACTTTCGTCGATCCGCAGGAACAGCGCGTACCCGATGACGTGGGCGACGACACCGGCGAGGATCGTGCGCGGGGTGCCGAGCCGGTCGATCAGCGGCTCGATCCTGGGCGAACCGAAGGCCACGATCAGCGCGGCGGGCAGGAACCCGAGTGCGGTCTGCAGCGCGGACCAGCCCAGCACGGTCTGCAGGTACAGCATCACGACGAACTGGAAACCGATGTAGGCGCCGAAGAACGTCGCGCCGCCGAGGTTGGCGCGGGCCAGCGGACCCGAACGCAGGATGCCGAGGCGGAGCAGCGGGTGCTTGCTGCGCTTCTCGATGAACACGAAGGTGACGAGCAGCGCGAGCGCGAGGACGAACGTGATCAGTGTCCGCGGGGCGGCCCAGCCGATCTCCGGTGCTTCGACCACGCCGAAGACCAGCAGGAGCGAACCGGCGGCACCGGTGATCGCACCCGGGAAGTCATAGCCGCCACCCGTCTGCGGCAGGTAGGACGGGATCAGCTTGACAGCGGCGACCAGCGCGGCGAGCGCGATCGGCACCGGCAGCAGGAACGTCCAGCGCCAGCCCACCTCGGTGAGCAGGCCGGAGAAGACGAGGCCCGCGGAGTAACCGCTGGCGCCGAAGACGGCGAAGATGCTGATCGCCCGGTTGCGGGCGGGGCCTTCGTGGAAGGTCGTGGTGATGATGGACAGGGCGGCGGGTGCGGTGAACGCGGCCGCGAGCCCCTTGATGAAGCGGGTGGCGATCAGCAGCGCGCCGTCGTCGACGAGGCCGCCGAGCAGCGAAGCGAGCGCGAAGACCGCGACGGCGACGAGGAAGACCCGGCGCCTGCCGAGTAGGTCGGCGGTGCGCCCGCCGAGGAGCAACAGGCCACCGTAGCCGAGCACGTAGGCGCTGATGATCCATTGCAGGGCGCCGGTGGAGAGGCCGAGTTCGGCCTGGATGGACGGGAGGGCGACGGCGACCATCGACACGTCGAGCGCGTCGAGGCCCACGACGACGGACACAGTGAGCAGGACACCCCAGAGGCGCGCGTCCCACCTTGTCGAGCTGGTGGACAGCTGCACGGAAGAACTCATGATCGGTACATTACATGCATGTGCATCTAATGCAAGAGCATTAAATGTCTTTGCATAAAATTCACGTGCATGCTATCTTGGGCCACGTGAGCGACGTCGCCGAACAAGACCTGCTGCAGGAGTGGCGTGCCCTGT
Source organism: Amycolatopsis speibonae (assembly GCF_042647925.1). Lineage (NCBI taxonomy): Bacteria > Bacillati > Actinomycetota > Actinomycetes > Pseudonocardiales > Pseudonocardiaceae > Amycolatopsis > Amycolatopsis speibonae. Next base: position 79,663 of record NZ_JBHRWK010000036.1, on the reverse strand, counting down.
CCGCCCGGCACGCGGCGGTCTTCGGCCGACTCGAGTGCCGCCTTCAGGAGCGCCACGGGCTCGGTGTCACCGAGTTCGAAGCCCTCGAACGACTGGTCAACTGCGTCGTCGGCAAGTGCCGCGCGGCCGACCTGACCGACGTCGTCCACCTGAGCCAGAGCGCCACCTCAAGGCTCGTGGCCCGCCTCGAGCGCGAGGGGCTCGTCGAGCGCGCGCTCTGCGAGTCGGATCGGCGCGGGATCTTCGTCGTCGTGACCGATGAGGGCCGTCGTCGCTACGAAGAGGCGAAGCCGACGCACCGGTCGACCCTCGAAGAAACCCTTACCGAGGCCTGACCAGGACTGTCGTCACTTCTCGCCGATCTTCACTGCGGTGAGGGTGATCACCGCGTCCGCCGCCACCCGCGCGCCCGGCGCCGGGTCCTGCTTGGTCTGGACCCAGTTCCGGTCCATCACGAGCATCCGCCCCTTGCCGGTCCCGTCGACCTCTCGCAGGTTGTACAGACCCGCCGCCTGCATCGCGTCCTGCGCGTCCTGATGGTTCATCCCGGAGACATCCGGGACGGTGACGAGCCGGGCGGCCGCCGACGTGGGAGCGCTCGTCTTGACGGAGGGCTGCGCGCTCGCGGCCGTCTCCGTGACGGTCGTCGGCGCCCCCGGACGCGGGTTTCCAGCGCCGCAGCCGACGAGACCGAGGGCGCCGACGGCGAGAAGCAGGGCGATCCGGCCGGCGGTCTTCGTCATCTCGGAACTCCAGTCTGTGGCGGTGAGACCGAGGAGAGTCGCGTGAGGGCCACTGATCGTTAACACCCGACCGGGCGGAACCCGCTTCGGATCAAGTAAAGAATTTTTGACACCGTGTCCGGAATTCTTTACCTTGGACGTCGTGGCACTGGAAGAGAAACGCGCGTGGATCCTGGTTGTGGTCACGCTCTGCGCCTACGCGGCGTACCTGATCGTCGTCCTCGGCCGGGCGGGTTCCGGCCCGCTCGTCGATGTCCCTTACGTGGCGACGTTGCTGTGGACGGTCGGCGCGGCCATCGTGGCCTCGATCGTGCTGCACATCGCCGCGTCGATCGCCTCACCGCGTGACGCGGGCCGGAAAGACCAGCGAGACCGCGAGATCGGCCGGTTCGGCGAGCACATCGGACAGTCGTTCGTCGTACTCGGCGGCGTCGCGGCGCTCGTCATGGCGATGGCGGAACTGGACCACTTCTGGATCGCCAACACCGTGTACCTCGCCTTCGTCCTGTCCTCCCTGCTCGGCTCGATCGCGAAGATCGCCGCGTACCGCGGGGGATTCCAGACATGGTGAAACCGACCAAGGTCACGAACTCCATCCGCGCCCTTCGGTTCGCCAAGGGCGAGATGACCCAGGCGGAACTCGCGGACCGGGTCGGCGTCACGCGCCAGACGGTCATCGCGATCGAGCAGGGCCGCTACTCACCGTCCCTGGAGATGGCCTTCCAGATCGCCAGGGTGTTCGGCGTCGGGCTCGACGACGTCTTCCAGTATCCCGGCCAGGAAACGAGGCCGCCGTGAAGGCGATCGCCCAGAACGAGTACGGCACCACCGACGTCCTGAAACTGACCGATCTGCCCGAACCCGAAGCGGGACCGGACGCCGTGGTGGTGCGGATCCGGGCGGCGGCCGTCGACCCCGGCGTGTGGCACCTCATGGAGGGCACGCCGTACCTGGTGCGCCTGATGGGCTTCGGGGTCCGGAGACCGAAGGCCTGCGTCCGTGGCCTGGACTTCGCCGGTGTCGTGCACGCGGTCGGCGACGGCGTCACCCGGTTCCAGCCGGGCGACGAGGTTTTCGGTACCTGTCAAGGTTCCTTCGCCGAGTACGCACTGACCACAGTGGACAAAATCGCGAAGAAGCCCGAAACGCTCGGCTTCGGCGAGGCGGCGGCCGTCCCGATCTCCGCGTTCACCGCGCTCCAGGCGCTTCGGGACCGAGGACGGGTCGCGCCCCGGCAAAGGGTCCTGATCATCGGCGCGGGCGGTGGCGTCGGGACGTTCGCCGTGCAGATCGCCAAGGCGTTCGGCGCGAACGTCGACGGCGTCTGCGGTCCGGGCAAGGTGGACCTCGTCCGGTCGCTCGGCGCGGACACGGTGTTCGACTACACCCGCGAAGAGTTCGGCGGCGGGTACGACCTCATCCTCGACACAGCGGGCAACCGGTCGCTGACGTCACTGCGGAAATCCCTTACCCCGCAAGGAACCCTCGTGATCGTCGGCGGCGAAGGCAAGGGGAAGTGGATCGGCCCGGTCGCCCGCAACCTGCGGGCACTGCTCCTCGGGCCGTTCGTGAAGCAGAAGCTCCGGGGCCTGTTCTCCACGGAAAACCACGACGATCTCCAGACGCTGCGCGCGCTCATCGAAGCCGGGAAGCTGACGCCGGTCATCGACCGCGCGTACCCGCTGGCCGAGGTCCCCGAAGCCATCCGATACGCGAGCGAGGGGCACGCGCGCGGCAAGGTCGTCATCACCGTCTGATGTTCGTCCTCGCGTTCACCTCCGGCCATCTCGGCGGTGTTCGGTGTCGGAGAGCGATCCGCCGAGCCGAGGAGACCACCGATGTCCGTCAACCGCCGCGACCTGTTGCGAGGCGCCGCCACGGCCGGTGCGCTGGGGCTGGCCTGGCCGTTGAGCTCGCGGATGACGGTCGCACAGGCGGAGGAGGCCGCGGCGGCGCTGGGCGCAACCTGGGACGAGGCGCCGTTCACGCTCGGCGTCGCGTCCGGCGACCCGGTCCCGTACGGCGTCGCGCTCTGGACCAGACTCGCGCCGAAGCCGATGGAGTTCGAGCAGCCGCTGGACGACACCGTCGAGGTCGGCTGGGAGGTCGCCACCGACCGGGGCTTCCGCCGCCGCGTGGCCCACGGGACGGCGGCGGCCACCGCCGGGCTCGGGCACAGCGTGCACGTCCCGGTGTCCGGGCTGGAGCCGGGCTCGCAGTACTACTACCGCTTCCACGCGCTCGGCAAGGTCAGCCGGGTCGGCCGCACCCGCACCGCGCCCGTGGGGCCGGTCCGGCGGGTGCGGTTCGCCTCGGCGAACTGCCAGGCGTTCCACGACGGGTTCTACGCCGCCCACGCCGGGATCGCGCGGGAAGACCTCGATTTCGTCGTCCACCTCGGTGACTACGTCTACGAGCACGGTCAGGTCGGCGGGAACCCGCTGCGCGACCACGAGGGCCCCGAGGTGCTGACACTGCCGGCGTACCGGCGGCGGCACGCGCTCTACAAGTCCGACCCCTCGCTGCGGGACGCCCACGCGGCCCACCCCTGGTTCATCACCTGGGACGACCACGAGGTCGTCAACGACTACAGCGGGACCACACCGTCGCTCCAGGCGCGGCGGTCGGCGGCGTATCAGGCCTGGTACGAGCACATGCCGGTCCGGCCCGATCACCCCTCGACGCCGAGGATCCATCGGCAACGCCGCTGGGGCGACCTGCTCGACCTGTCCATTTTGGACCTCAGGCAGTACCGCTCCGCGCAGAACCGGCCTGACGGCACGATCCTCGGCGCGGACCAGAAGGGGTGGCTCAAGGATCAGGTGACCGGCGCGGGCGAGGCGTGGCACTGCTGGGTGAACTCGATCATGCTGAGCCAGCTGGCGAAGCCGGGTGGCGGCTACATGTTCACGGACCAGTGGGACGGCTTTCTCGCCGAGCGCAAGGAGGTGCTGACTCACGTGGCCCAGAGCGGCCTCGAAGACCTCGTGGTGATCACCGGCGACTGGCATTCCGCGTTCGTCGACGACATCCGCCCGGACTTCGCGGATCCGTCCTCCCCGGTGATCGGCACGGAGTTCACCGCCCATTCGGTCACCTCCGGGGCCTACTCACCCGAATGGAACGCCACGAACGGACCGAAGATGGGCGCGGCGAACCCGCACCTCAAGTACTTCGAAGGCGACAGGTACGGCTACGACGTCTACGAGGTCACTCCGCGCCGCTGGAGCACGCACCTGCGGGTGGTCGGCGACCGGCGCGACCCGCGTTCGCCGGTGAGCACCCTGACGACGTTCCATGTCGACCGCGGCAGGCCGGGATCCTACGAGGACCGGGCCACGATCACCTCTCCGGCACAATACCGGCGGCGCTAGGCCAAAAGGGGAGCGGGAAACTCAGAAGAGGGTCGGGGGACGCTCTTTCGGAGCAGCGCGGCTCACCGCTCGCGTTCTCTTTTCACCTGCCCGATGAATTCACGACAATTCTTCCGTGCGGCTAATCTGAGCTTTCCATTGGGAACGATCCGCGGGAGAAAGCAATGAAGAAGAAAATCGCCGCTTTAGTCATGGCCGCCTTTTCGGCGGCCGGATTCCTGGCCGCTTCACCGGCCTCCGCGGCGACCGAAAGCCCGTTCCCACCCTACGGCTGCGACAGCAACCGCTACGGAGTCCTCTTCGGCGAGGGGATTTCCATGACCTGCTTCTCCCTGCCGAGACACTCGGAAACCTACCGAGTGGTGGCACACTGCGCGTCGGGATCGTCCTTCTGGTACACCGTCGGACATTGGGTTCCGATCGGTTTCGGCCCGTCGACGGCGGAATGTCACGGCGGCCTGCTCGCGAACGCCTACGTCGCGGGGTATCACGTAGACGACTTCTAATATTTCGATGAAACGATGTTGATCTTCCCTGGGCGTTTCAGCGTCCGCTCCCGACGGGTCCCCACCGGTCCACTTCCGTAGTGAGCCAACGCTGCAGGGAAAAGGCCAGTTCGACCGGCGCGTCGAACTGGATCAAATGCCCGGCGTCCGGAATGACATCGAGGAGGGCACCGGGAATCGCGTTCGCGAGCTGTTCCGCCCTGTCCACCGGGATCCAGGTGTCGTCCGCGCCCCAGATCACCTTCACCGGCAACGCGAGTTCCGGATAACGGTCCTGGATCTCGTCGGTGTACCGGACGTCCGCCTCGGCGATCTGCCGGTAGAAGGCGCGTTGCCCCTCCTCGTCCAGCCAAGGTCCGGTCAGCGCAGCCAGCTGCGCGCCGGTGAGACCACGATGGGAGGCCGTCCCGATATAGGACTCCAGCGCACCTCGGTGCACAGTCGGGGGCTGCGCCTGGAAGACTTCGGCGTTTTCGGCGACGAGCCGGAAGAATTCCGAGCCCCACGGCCGCAGCGCGACGACGTCCACCAGGGCGAGCGAGGCGTATTCGGCGCCGTGCAGCAGCTTCGCGCGCAGCGAAACGGCGCCGCCGTAGTCGTGCGCGATCACGTGCGGGGCCGCCAGCCCCCAATGCCCGAGCAGATCGGCGAAGAGTTCGCCCTGCGTCCCGAGATCGACGGCGTGGCCGGGTTCCTTCGACGAGCGGCCGTAGCCCGGCATGTCCCAGATGTGGACGGCGAACTCTTCACTGAGCGCTCGCGCGAAAGGCGCCCACAGCTGCGCCGACCACGGTGTCCCGTGGCACAGCACCACCGGGGCGCCCTCGCCGAGGCGTTCCCACGCCACCGAACGACCACGCCACTCGTACGTCCGCGTCAACTCCAGCTCGCCGAAACCCATGATCGCGATCCTAGTGGCGCCCGTCGGCTCAGTCGGGCAGCTCCAGTTCCGTATGCCGTTTGGACAGCATCTCCGCCAGTTCCCGGAGTTTGATGTTCATGTTCTGCGACGTGTCCCGCAGCACCTCGAACGCCTCCGCCGCGTCGATCCCGCGCCGTGCCATCAGGATGCCCTTGGCCTGCCCGATCGCGTCCCGGCTGTCCAGCGCCTGCTGGAGCTGCTCCTCCTGGAGCTGACCGCGCGTGACAGCATGCGTGGTCGCCAACGCCAGCGAAGCGTGCGTCGCCAGCAGTAGCAGCACGTCGCGGTCGGCCCTGGCGATGCCGTGCGGACGTCGCGAATAGACGTTCAGCGCGCCGGAAGGCTGCGAACTCGACACCTCCGGCAGCAGGGCCGTCGAGATCAGCGAGTGAAACCCGAGCGCCGCGGCGGCCGGGCCGAAGCGCGGCCAACGAGGGTCTTCGGCGAGGTTGTCGCTGAAGGCCGCCGCCGGTCCCGAAGCCCGCGCGGCCTCGACGCAGGCGCCCTCGCCGTACTGGTACTGCAACTGGTCCAGGTCACCGGCGATCTCGTCGGTCCGCATCGGCGTGTGGAACCCGCCGTCGGGATCGAGGAGGGTGACACTCACCAGATCCGCGCCCGGAACCAGGTCCCGCGTCGCGAAGACCACTCGTTCGAGGACCGCCGCGACCGAGCCGGAATCCAGCAACGCCCTGGTGAGAGAGACGAACTGAGTGACCAGTGGCCCGGCGATGAGCCGGGCGCCGTTCTCGGAGATCACCGGCAGTTCGCCGTCGCCGGCATCCTCGACGAATCGGTTCTTGTCCTGCTGCCAGTCGACTTCATCGGCCAAAGCCCGCCTCTCCCACTTCTGTACATCGGCGTGATGCACCACGGGAGTCACCGGCGGGAACCGGCGCCGAGCGCGCACCATCAACCGCCGCAACCAACCCGGTTACCGGCGGATCGGCGCTAACTTCTCAACGCTCAGAACCGCTTTCGAGAGCCGACTTTAGCCGAATGCGATCACCCCGCCTACCGCGACCCACGTTCGGCCAGTCCCGCACCGTCCCTGCCGGTCACGCCGTCGATGAACCGCTCGGCCACCTGGCGTAATTTGACGTTCTCCCGCTGGGACTGGATCACCAGCAACGAGAACGCCTCGTCCTCGTCGACCCGGCGGATGGCCATGAGCACGCCCTTGGCCTGGTCGACGACGGCACGGGAGGTCGACGCGTTCCGCAGTTGCCCGACCGTCGTCCTGGATCCCGTAGCAGTTCACCGCGCCCGCCAAGTGCTCACGGACGGCGACCCGGACGACTTCCCCGGTCCTGCCTGCTTCCAGGCAGGGGCCATTCCCGAGCCGGTACTGATCACGATCGAGCTCGGCGACGATCTCGGCGGTCGAGACGGCGGTGTGCGGGTGGCCGTCGCGAAGCAGCGTGATGGACACCTCGTCGACGTCAGGCACCGCGCTGGCCACCTGATGACAGATCTGACGCAGCAGAAGCTCGAGGTCTTCCTCGCCCACGAAGATGTCCCTCAGCGCGTGGAGGGCAATGGTCACCTCGTCCAGTGGCAGTGCCGTGCCCACCGGCTCTTGTCGGTTCATGGCGCGCCTCCTGTCCACTCCTGTCCTCATCCTGGACGAGGTGCCCATTCGAGTGCCGCCTCAATGTTTCGTTCCGGGTTCCGGTTGGTATCCGGGGCTCATGTCGCCGAGAACCCGGGGGTGATCACTTTGTCCTCGCTCCAGGCGGAGGAGCAACGACGGATCGTCGCGGCGTGCTTCGCCCGAACCGGACTCACCCTGGAACAGCTGTGGCTCAGGTACTTCGCGCTGGGCGGCGACGTCAGCGAACTCGAACTGGAGGCGTTCATGCAGGGGCTGATCCCCCTGCCCAGGATCCAGCGGGACATGGTGGCCCACGCGATCAACGAGCGGCTCGAGGAGGTCTCCGGCGCGCGCCGGGCGCCGTACAGCCTCGAGACGGCCGAGGACACCCGCCCTCGCGGACCTTTGGCCGCGCTGGTGGGCCTCCTCGCCGGCGCCCGCCAGGCCACCCCGGAGCAGCTGCCCGAGATCATCGCCGTGGCGGGCCGCGCGCTGGACCTGGAGGTCACCGTCTACCTCGCCGACCACGACCAGCGCGGGCTCCTCCCGATCTCCGGTGCGGAGACCCGCGACCGGGTGCCGCTGCCCATCGAAGCCAGTACCGCCGGCCGGGTGTACCGGCAGGCCGGCACCATGCTGGCCGAAGGGTCGGGAATACCGCGGCTGTGGACCGTGCTGCTGGACGGCGACGAGCGCATCGGCGTGCTTGAGGTCGAAGCCGGCCCGGGCGCCGATCTCCACGATCCCGCCCTGCGCACCCAGTGCCAGTGGCTCGCGTCGCTGTCCGGCCACCTCATCGCCGCCGCGATGCGGTACGGGGACGGCCTCGACACGAGGCGGCGCCAACGACGGCGCGGTCCCATCGCGGAGCTGATCTCGCAGAGCCTGCCCCCGTTGACCGCGGCGACGCGCGACATCGAGGTGGCGGGCGGCATCGAGCCCGCCCACGACGTCCGCGGGGCCACCTTCGACTACGCGCTGTCCGAAACGACAGCCTGGCTGGCGGTCTTCGACGCCGGCCGGGATGTCACCGCCGCAGGCCTGGCCGTCTCGACGGCGCTCGCGGCCTACCGATCCGCCCGCCGCGAGGGCCAGGGTCTGCGTGAGCAGGAAACCGCTGTCGACAAAGCGCTGGCGACGCAGTTCGGCAACGACACCAAGGTCCGCGGCACGCTGGCCGAAGTGAACCTCGCCGACGGCGGACTGCGTTATCTCGAAGCGGGCGGGAAGCCGCCGCTCCTACTGGGCTCCGGGCACGAACAGTCCACATTGGACGGCGCGGGACGCCCGCCGTTCGGCGGCGGGCCTCCCGGCCGGATCGCGACCACCAGGCTGCGCCCTGGAGATCTCCTGGTCCTGCATACCGAAGGCCTCTCGAACGCACGCGTCGCCGACGGCGAACAGTTCGCGTTCGCCGGATGCCTCGACGCCAACACCGGGCACATCCCGCCCGAAACCGTCCGGCGAGTGCTTCAGGCGGCGAAATCCCACTGCCACAACACTTTCACCGGCGACGCCTGCCTGCTGATCGCTCGCCGGCAGGGCCGCTGAGGCGGCTCAGCCGCTGAACTCGACATCTTCGGTCTTGACCGTCCCTCCCTTCCGGCCAGGCGCGGCCTGATACCGCCAGTACAGGTTCGTATGCGCGATGACCTGCCCCGGCGTCGGAGCTCCCCGTTCCGTCTTGTCCACCGTCGTATGCGCGTCGCCGACCAACGTCGCGTCATACCCGCGGACCAGGGCGCCGTGCAGCGTCGACCGGATGCAGACGTCGGTCTCCGCACCGACGACCACGAGCCGCCCGACGCCGCGTTCGGCCAGCACCTTCTCCAGATCGGTGTCCTCGAAGGAGTCCCCATAGGACTTGTCGACGACCGGCTCGGCGTCCTCGGGGGTCAGCTCGCCGACGATGCGCCATTCCTCGCTCTCCCGTACGAGTCCCTCGTCGGAATGCCGGACCCAGACGACCGGGACCTTTTCCTGCCGCGCCCTGCCGACGAGAGCGCCGATGTTCGCGACCACGGCGTCGCGCTCGTGGCCCTCGTCGACGACGCCGTTCTGGACGTCGACGACGAGGAGCGCGGTGTTCGGCCGGTTGTCGAGTGTGGTCATGATGGGGTATCCCTCCAGATCAGGCTGCTGTGGCAGACCCTAACCCGGAGCACCGACAAGAACCGGCGATCAAGCCCCGGGCACCGCCGAAGCCTTCGCGTTGCGCTGGACGTCGGACCATGCCCCGTCACGGCACAACCCGCAGGAAGGTCCGAAGAACTCCGCGCGGGCCCGCTCGTCACCGGACAGCCAGAACCGGAACCACGCCGTGATCGCCCCGCGGAACCCGCCGCCGTCGCCGACGGGCGTGAAGTGGGTCGCCCCGCCGAGTTCGCCGTAGATCGCGGGCACCTGGTTCGCGAGGCGGTACCTCGGGATGACCAGCAGCCCGGGGATGACGATGGTGTCGAACTGGCCACCGAGGAAGAACGAAGGTCCCTTCAACGCCGTTGCGGAGCCCTGCGGCCCCGGCTCGATCGGGATCGTGGCGGTGACGCGGGGATCCGCGCCGGCGGCGATCGCCCCACCACCACCCTGCGAGTGGCCGCTGGCACCGATGTGCGCGGTGTCGATCTTGCCCTGATAGGGACTGCCGGGGCGCGAGTTCTCGGCGATCAGGGTGGTGGCCCCGGCCAGCATCTCCTTGCCGGAGCCCGCGTTCGGGGTGTCGGCCGCCGCGACCACGAAACCGTGGGAGGCCAGATGGCGCAGCAGGCCGTCGTAGATCTTCGGGTTCGCGCCGGTTCCGTTGCCCCACAGGATCACCGGGTGTTTCTCCAGCCGCGAGGGCCGGTACACGGTGTGCGTGCTGTCGAGGGCTTCGACTGTCACCGCGAAGGGACCGGGTGCGCTCCACCGGTCCGTGATCCCGGTCGAGGCCGTCGCGGTGGGCGTGATGCCCACGGTCGCGAGCGCGACCATCCCGGCGATCAGTGTCCGTGCGCGAAGTCCCACCATGGTGGTCACCGTCCCGTTCCGTGCGGACCCCTTGCCCGCGACGTTCCCTTCCCAGGGTGTCGGTCCGGTCACCGCGGGTCCATGGGACCGATCACAAGATCCGGCGGACGAGTCTTGTCACCGGTCCCAAACCCGGTCAGCTGACGAGCTGCCACAGGTAGCTCGGGCTCTTCACCGGCGCGACGGCCTTCTTCTTCCAAAGGTACTTCACCTTGCAGGGCGGGACGATCCGGTACTTCTGCACGGTGAACGAGCGGCCTTCCTTGTACTGCTGCAGCCGCAGGGTCTTCCCGGCGGGCACCGTCGCGGCGTAGGACCAGGAATCCGACTTCGAATAGCTCGCGCCGACGGTCACCGCCAGCGAGACACTCGCCTTGGCGAAGATGACGCCCGCTTCGGCGCTGGTCGTACCGGTGATGGAGGCGTTGACCGAGGAGGTCGTGGTCTTGTTGTAGGTGATCGTGCCCGGCCCGCGCAGGTAGTCGCTGCGCAGGTTCGTCTTCATCCAGGCCTTGGCGCCGTTGGAGATCGTGTAGTTCGGCGGATCGTTGACCTCGGGGCAGGGCTGGATAGCGATCGACTGGGCGCCGGCGCCGAGTGCCGCCGGCGCCACGCACAGCGCGCAGCCGAGAAGGGCAGAAGCCGCCATCGACCGGAAACGCATCCCGAACCTCCCGTTGTCGATCATGAACGCACGGTAGTACGGCCATCCTCGACGACGCGGAAATCCAACCTGTTCGAGTTACGCCTGACTGTCCACTGTGGTCACCCGAACGTCGACAACCCGTCCAGCAACCTGTCGACGTCCTCCGCGCTGGTGTACGGTGCGAGCCCGACCCGGAGCGCCGGATCCTCCAGCTTCAAGGCCGCGAAGACTTCGTAAGCGTAGAAGGACCCGGCCGGGGCGACGATATTCCGTTCGGCGAGATGCCGTTGCGCCTCGCGCTCGCGGCCGCCGAGGCTCATCAAGAGGGTCGGGGTCCGTTCGGCCGCCTTACAGTGGACGGTGACCGCTTCTCCCAGCCCCTTTTCCAGCCGGGTGCGCAACGTGATTTCGTGTTCGTGCAAGGATTCCAGCGAATTCGTCAGCCGCTCCCGCCGGGTACCGCCCGATCCGGGGTCGATGTCGGCGAGGAAGTCCACCGCCGCCGCCGCGCCCGCGAGGATTTCGTACGGCAGGGTGCCGAATTCGTAGCGTTCGGGCACGGTGTCGGGCGACGGCATGAGCTTGTCCGGCTCGACGGTTTCGAGCAGGGCGGGCGACGCGCCGAGCACCCCGCAGTGCGGGCCGAGGAACTTGTACGGCGAGCAGACGAAGAAGTCCGCCCCCAGCGCGGGAACGTCCACCAGATCGTGGGCGGCGTAGTGCACCCCGTCCACGAACACCAGCGCTCCGGCGTCGTGGGCGAGCTCGGCGATCCGGCGGATCGGCGGCTTGGTGCCGAGGACGTTCGAAGCCGCCGTGACCGCGACCAGCTTCGTCCTCTCGGTGAGGACAAGGGAATCGAGGTCGAGTTCGGTGGTTTCGGGGTCGATGTCGAGCCAGCGGACGGTCATCCCCGCCCGCTCGGCGGCCTGGACCCAGGGCCGGACGTTGGCGTCGTGGTCGAGGCGGCTGACGACGATCTCGTCGCCCTCGCGCCAGTTCTTGGCCAGGTGCCGGGAAAAGTCGTACGTCAGTTGAGTGGCGCTGCGGCCGTGGACGACGCCTTCGGCCGGCACGTTGAGGAAGTCGGCGTACGCGGTGCGGAAAGCCGAGACGGCGTTCTCCGCGTTGCGTTCGGACGGGCTGACCTTGCCCCGGTTCGACAGTGGAGCGGTCAGTGTCCCGGCGATGGCGTCGGCGACGGGCCGGGGTGTCTGGGTACCCGCGGGTCCGTCGAAGAAGGCGGTTCCGTCGGCGAGGGAAGGGAAGTGGAGCCGGAGGGCGGCGACGTCGATGGCCATGACCTTGACTCTGACATCCGGCAAGGGACCGAGTAAACGCTTCGTGGCCGGAACTTTCTCCGGCCACGAAGCGCTCGGACTCAGTACAGCGTCAGCCGGTACGCCCCGGACTGCGCGGTGCCCGCGAGCAGGTACCGGCCGTCTGCGCTGATCGCCATCGAGAGCACCCTGGCGTCAGGGAGCGCGCCGGGCACCGGCGACCAGGTGCGGCCGAAGTCCGTGCTGCGCAGCACGCCTCCCCCGGTCGCGCTGCTCGCGAACCACACCCTGAAGTCGAACGGATGCGGCAGGATCCGGCTGATCTCCCGGCGGTCCTCACCGTCGTGGACCCGCCGGAACGTCCGGCCGTTGTCCTCGCTGAGCAGAATGCCCGCGCCGCCGACGAGGACACGCCCGCCACCCCATCGGCTCACCGAGATCGAGCTGACGGGTTCGTCGGAGACGTGGGTCCAGGTCTTGCCGCCGTCATCGGAGCGGGACAGGCCGCTGGAGTCCCCGCCCCAGACCCGGTTCGCGTTCCAGGGATCGCCCGCGAACGCGATGAACCCGTTGTCGACGGCGAGCTTTTCCCAGGTCTTGCCCGCGTTGTCACTGCGGTAGAGCACGTAGCCGCTGGGCGCGAAGGCCGAGACGAGGATCCGGTCCGGGTCGGCCGGATGCGCGAAGATCGTCCTGGGGATTCCTTCCTTCGCCTTCGCCGCGAACTGCCAGGTGCGGCCGCCGTCACCGCTGCGGAGCACGTCGAGCGCGAACCCGTTCCGGGTGACCTGCCAGACGACGTCCGGACGGCTAGGCGAGACGGACAGGTGCGCGTCCTCGTGCAGCCTGTCGGTGGGGTGCGACTGCCAGGCCCGGTCCGTCGCGGAGACCTTGCCGCGCGGGAGCGGGGTGTTGTAGATCTCCTGCACACCGGCCGCGACGACGTTCTCCCGCAGCAGGTTCCCGCTGGTCACAAGGTCGCGAATGGATTCGCCGGGGACGCCGAGCTGCTGGTAGCCGCTCTTGCCGCCGTCCGCGTACACCCCTCGGTACAGCGCGGAGATCAGCGTGGTGGCGGGTTTGCCCGCGGCGGCGGGGAGTTCGATCATGTCGCTGACGCCTTCACCCGCGGCGGGCACCGGTTTGCGGGTCCAGGTGCGGCCGAAATCCGCGCTGACGTCTATGTCGTTATACGTCGAAACATACAGACGGCCACCGACGAAGCGCGGCTCGCGCAGGGGTTGCCCGCCCGGTTCGCGGCGCAGCACCGTCCAGGTCTTGCCGCCGTCGGTGGAACCGTGCAGCTCGGTGCCGACCGTGACCACGAACCGCTTGCCGTCCGAAGCGACCTGGTTGACCTCGCCGTCGGTGCGGTAGACGAGTCCGGCCCGCGGCTCCTTGGTGCTGACCCCGCGGACCACCCACAGCGAGTACTCCGGGTAGACGGTCGTGAAGTAGGCGTCGTCGCCGACCATGGTGAGCTTGAGCGCGCCGACCGGCGCGGCGATTCCCTCACGCGGCCAGGTCCTCGGCACGTCGTTCCAGTTCTCGCCGCCGTCGGTGCTGACGCTCAGCGTGTCGAGGTTCTGCACCACGACGACCCGGCCGGTCGGGTCCGTGGCCATGCCGAACGCGCCGTCGGGGTACCACTCGCGCAGGGTCTCCCACGTCTGGCCGCGGTCGGTGGTGCGCAGCAGCATCCCGTGCCACTCGCCGACCTGGTTCCCTGGCTTGTTGCCCACCGCGAGCATGCGGTCCGGGTTCACCGGATCGGCGAAGAATCCCTGGATGGAGGTGTTCGCCGGCAGACCCCGGCGCGCACTCCAGGAGGCGCCGCGATCGCTGGAGAGCCACAACGCGGGCGGGCCGGGCTGCATCATCACGAGTCCGGCGGGCGACACGGCCAGCAACCCGCCGACGCTGTTCGGGCCGATCGGTTCCCAGCCTCCGCGCGGCAGCCCGGTCGCGTTGACGTCCGAGGGCGAGGGCAGGGGTTCGGCGGTGGCAGCTGACGTCGCCCCGGTGGTCCCGAGAACCGTCAGCAGCCCGAGAACGAACATGCGTTTGGTGATCGATCTCAGTTTCATGCGGAAGATCTTGGCGCAAGATCCGACAAAGGTATAGAGGATTCGTCGGATCTTTACTGGACAACTCGCCTTGTCATCCCGCTCGCCCGCTTGTCAAGACTTGACTTCGACCGAACTCATCCGATCACTAGCGGACGACGATCGCGATCAGCGCGGCGGCGAGCAGGGCGAGATAGGCGATCGCGTGGGCGCGGTCCGGGATCCGGCCGACCAGCCGGCGGGTCACGGCGATGGTCGGCAGCGACCCGCACAGCAGCGCGCCCGCGGCGACCAGGTCGATGTAGCCGAGATGAGCGCCGCTCGAAGACGTTCCCGTCGCCGCGAAGGCGTAGACGGCAGTGCCGATGACCGCCACCGGCAGACTCAGGGGGTTCGCCAGCGCGGTCGCGTCGGCCATCGGCAACCCTTTGCGCCGCATGAGAGGGACGGTCAGCACGCTGCCCCCGACCCCGAGGAAGCTCGCCACGGCGCCGATCCCGGTCCCGCCCGCGATGGTGGTGATCCCGCCGAGCGGGCGGGGCCGGGTGTCCTCCCGCCTGCTCACGAACCCCTTCCGGACCACGCTGTCCGCGATCGTCAGCGCGAGATAGGCGACGAAGAGCCAGCGCAGCACGCTTTCGTCGGCCACGGTGGCGGCGAAGGAACCGAGCACGGCGCCCAGGCCGATGAAAGCGACGAGCGGCCACAGGTAGTCGCGGCGAAGCCGTCCGGTCCGCAGTTGGGCGAGGGTCGCGCTCCCGGCGTTGACCACCATCACCGCGGTCGAGGTGGCCACCGCCACGTGCATCGCGCCCAAGGCGTGGTCCGGCCCGTCGAGCGCGAAGGCGTAGACGACGGGCACGGTGATGAAGCCGCCGCCGAATCCGAAAAGGACGGTGGTGACACCGCACAGACAGCCGAACCCGAGGAGCACCGCGATCTCGATCAACACTCCTCCGACGGTAGGTGCTCCCGGCGCGGCGGTCATTCGAAAGAGCGACACTTTCTTTCGTGTATCGGACAGGCGGGGTAGCGTGCGTGAGGTGCGTGACATCCCCATCGACGAGGTCGACCACCTCGACCGCGCGGTCGTGGCGATCCGCACCGATTACCCGACTGGGCACCGGATTCCCCCGCACCGGCACCGACGGGCGCAGTTCCTCTACAGCGCCACGGGGTCGATGCGGGTCGAAACGGCCGACGGTACGTGGACCATCCCGACCCGGCGCGCGGTGCTCGTCCCGCCGGAGACCGGCCATCAGGTCTTCACGACGACCGTGAGCACCAGGAGCCTGTACATCGAGCCGAAAGCGGTGCCGTGGTTCCCTCGGCGCTGCCAGGTCGTCGAGGTCTCAACCCTGCTCCAGGAGCTGTTGAACGAAGCCGTCGGCGTGCCGGCGCTGTACTCCCCGCGCGGACGGGACGCCTCGGTCATCGGCCTGATCCTGCACGAGATCCGCCGATCCGCACCGGTCCGGCTCGATCTCCCCCTGCCGAAGCACGAACGGCTGCGCGCACTGTGCGAGTCCTTTTTGGACGATCCGGACATCCACGATCCGGTGGGCGCCTGGGCGTCCCGGCTGCACGTGAGCGAGCGGACCCTGAACCGGATCTTCACCGCCGAGACCGGGATGGGTTTCGCCCGCTGGCGGCAACGGGCCTGCGTCCTGCATTCCCTTTCCCTGCTGTCGGACGGCAGGCCCATCGCCGGGATCGCCGCCTCGCTCGGCTACGCGAGCCCAGCCGCGTTCTCCACCATGTTCACCCGGCTTCTCGGCACCTCGCCGAAGGACTACCGCGCGGCGTCCGCGCTCTGAGCTCCGCTGTATCCAAAGCCACTGTCTCCAAAGCCACTGTCTCAAAGTGAGACACGCCACCCCTGCCGGTGTCTCGCCCGCGCCCCTACCTTCCGTTCAAGCCCAGGCGAACAAGGGAGTTCAGCGCATGAGCAAGAACGTACTCGTCACCGGTGCCGCACGAGGAATCGGAAAGGGGATCGCCCTCCGGCTCGCCGCGGACGGGCACGACGTCGCGGTCAACGACATCGCCGCCAACGAGGCGGAACTCGAGGCCGTCGCCAAGGAGATCCGCGAAACGGGACGGCGCTCCGCGGCGGTCATCGCGGACGTTTCGGATCCGGCCGCGGTCACCGCCATGGTCGGCGAGACCGCCGGTGCGCTGGGTTCCCTGGACGTCATGGTCGCGAACGCGGGGATCGCCCAGGTCCTGCCGTTGCTCGAAGTGACCCCGGAGGACTGGGACCGGATGATGGCCGTCAACGCGCGCGGCATTTTCCTGTGTTACCAGGCCGCGGCCAAGCAGATGATCGGCCAGGGGAACGGCGGGAAGATCATCGGCGCGGCGTCGATCGTCGCCCATCGCCCGTTCGCGTTGCTTGGGCACTATTCCGCTTCCAAGTGGGCGGTGCGCGGGCTGACCCAGGCCGCCGCGATGGAATGGGCCCAGCACGGCATCACCGTGAACGCGTACTGCCCGGGTATCGTCGGGACCGCCATGTGGGACCTCATCGACGAAAAGCTGGCCGAATCGGAAGGGATCCGGAAGGGGCAGGCGATCGAGAAGTATTCGAACCTGATCCATCTCGGCCGGGTCTCCGTTCCCGAGGACGTGGCGTCGTACGTTTCGTACCTCGCTTCCCCGGATTCCGACTACATGACCGGCCAGTCGGTGATGATCGACGGAGGAATCCAATTCTCTTGAGCAGGAAAGCAGGACGATCATGATCTTCATCACGGCGAAGTTCCGGGTCCGTCCCGAACACGCGGACCGGTGGCCGGAAATCGCGCGAGACTTCACCGAAGCGACCCGCGCCGAGCCCGGTTGCCTTTGGTACGACTGGTCCCGCGGCCTGGACGACCCGAACGAATACGTTCTCGTCGAGGCGTTCCGGGACGACGACGCGGGCGCGGCCCACGTCGGTTCGGAGCATTTCCGCGCGGCTCAGCGCGAACTGCCGCCGTACCTGGCCGAGACGCCGCGGATCATCAACGCGAAGGTCGACCAGGACGGCTGGTCGGAACTGGGCGAACTCGCCGTCGAATAGGTTCCGTCTCCCGCCTCGGTTCGTCGCCGGACCGGGGCGGGAATTCAGCCACGCTGGGCTCGTGCCGCCCCGACGCAATACGCGCCGAACGCGGCGACCCCGACGGCCACCACGATGAGCAGCACCGTGCCGAACGGCTGGGCGGCCAAGGTGCGCAGAGCGGCGTCGAGCCCGCCGGAGCGGGACGGGTCGTGCCGCACAGCGGCGTATCCGAGGAGCACGGCGACCACGCCGAACACGACACCCCGTGCCGTGTAACCGATCCTCCCGAGCCGCTCGACCCATCGCCGCGTCCCCGAGGGCAACCTCGAGAGGTCGAGATCCCGCACGAAATTGCGGCGCACACCGTTGACCACCGAAGCGACGGCGACACCGAAAACGACGACGGCCACCGCGATCACCAGGAACGGACCGGCGGGCAACCCGAGCAGCATCGCGGTGTACTCCTGCTGTTTCTGGTCGGAACTGCCCTGGTCTCCCGCGCCCGCGGCGAGCCGGGCCGCGTAGACGCCCAGCGAGATCCCCACCAGGCAGCGCACTCCGGACGTCACCCGCTTGACGGCGCGCTGCCTCTCCTTGTCGATCCAGGTGTAGCCGACCGCGGCCAGCAGCGCCTGCCACAGGCCGTACGCCACCAGCCCCGCCGCCAACACCCACAGCAGGACGCCGCCCACCGGCGTCGAACCGACCTCGGCGACCGCGCCACGCCCGTCGGCCTCCTGGCCTCCACCGCCGATGGCGATCCGCACCGCCAGGTACCCGATGAGCAGGTACACCAGCCCGTAGCAGCCCATCCCGATCCGTCCGAGCACCTGGACGGCCTTGTTGTGGCGCACCTGTCTCGCCTTGGTCTCGGGCATCCTGTTCACCCTCCTGTTCGAGTCCTTCCCCGAGTTTCGCCGCAGGCGCCCATGACCGCCGCGCGAATGGTCCATCCGGCCGAACGACGTGATCGACAAGGCGACAGCGTGACGGGGGAAGGGGTCCTTCACGCGCATCCGCTGTGACTGATGGTGCGCCTGGGGCGAACGTGGCGATCCGCAAGTCCGTGAAGGCCTCCTTCACTACCTTCAGGGTAGGTAAGGGGCCCTTCACGGACTGGGATCAAGCGCAGCCAGAACCCAGCAGACACCCTTGGCCCTGACCCGAATCGCCACTCACGGACCCCGCGAATCTTTTCCGCGCCGATGTCGGATGGCTCCGACTCCGTTCGTAGAGGAGGTGAAAGCAAGCCCGAACAGAAGGAGCCATCATGACCGCGACCTACACCTTCGACATCTTCTCCAGCCTCGACGGCTACAGCTCCCACACGGGCGACTGGGGCGGCTACTGGGGCAAGCAGGGCCCCGAGTTCCTGGAGCGCCGGGTCGCCTTGTACGGCGAGAAGCAGCGGATGGTCTTCGGCGCCACCACGTTTCGCGAGAACATCGCGATGCTGTCCTCGGGCGCCGTGGAGATCGAGGCGCTGGACCCGTGGGTCGGCCTGCTGAAGAACCTGCCCGCGACGATCGTGTCGACGACGCTGCGCGAACCGCTCGCTTGGCCGGACGCGACGATCGTGAGCGGCGACGCCGTCGACGTCGTCGCCAAGCTCAAGGAGGAGTCCGACGTGCCGCTGCGTTCGCACGGCAGTCTGGCGATGAACCGGGCGCTGATGGCCGCCGGTCTGGTCGACCGGGTCCAGGTGACGATCTTCCCTGCGCTCACCGGCGAGACCGGGGCGGCACGGACCTTCGAGGGCGCGGCCGACTTCGACCTCGAACTGATCGAGAGCCGGACGCTCGACGGGCACACCCAGGAGCTCGTCTACCGGCCCACCCGGCATCACTCGCGCTGATCGTCCACAAAGGACATTTCAGTGATCTTGCCGAGCGCGTCGACGATCAGGGTGCGCAGCCAGCGATGCGCGGCGTCCCGGTCGTGGCGGGCGTGCCAGGCGAGGACAGCGGGGATCGGCGGAGTGACCCCGGGCATGGGATAAGCGCGCAGCGAGGGCGGGAGCGCGTGCCGGGTGAGCAGCCGGGGAGCGACAGTCACCAGGTTGTGCGTGTCCACGATCCGGAGCGCCAGCGGCAGCGTCGGCACGGTGAAGGCGGCTTTCCTGCGGAGTCCGCGAGCCTTCAGCAGATCGTCCACGCGGTTTTGACGTCCGCCTTGACGGGAGATGACCACGTGCCGGAGCGCGGCGAGCGCCTCCCACGTCGACGGCGGCCGCGGCAGGTCACGACGGCCGATCACGGCCAGTTCGTCGGTGAGCACCGTGGTCGACCGGGCCTCGGTGTGCGTCGGGACCTGATTGGTGATGTGGAGATCGGCGCGGCCCCGCCGCAAGTCGTCGGCGGCGGGGCCGTCGGTGTCACTGACGACACGCAGGCAGACCCCGGGCGCCATCCGGGTGAGATCGGCGGCGAGGTGTGCGACGAGCGCGTCGATGACGACGTCGTTGCACTGCACCGTGAAGGTGCGCTCCAAGGTGGCCGGGTCCACGTCCGCCGCCGGGGTCAGGACCGCCTGAGCGCGGGTGACCAGCTGGTGCACCTCGTCGCGGATCTGCTCGGCGTAGGGCGTGGGCAGCATGGTGCGGCCGGACCGGACGAGGATCTGGTCGCCGGTGGCCTGCCGGATCCGGGCGAGTGCCCGGCTCATGGCCGGCTGCGTGAGGTACAGCCTGTCGGCCGCCCCGGTGACGCTGCATTCGTCGAGCAGCGCGTCCAGGGTGACCAGCAGATTCAAATCCAGATGCACCGGGGTAATGGTAGCCATACCCAGCTATGCATTTGAAGTCATCCACATTCCCTTGTTGGCTGGTCGTATGCGCACTGTGATCGTGGGAGCGGGACTGGTCGGACTCACCACGGCGGCGTCGTTACGCCTGATCGGACACGACGTCACCGTGCTGGAACACGCCCCGGAGGTGCGGGCCGTCGGTGCCGGGATCGGCCTGTGGCCCAACGCGTTGCGGGAGTTCGACAAGCTCGGCATCGGCGACGACGTCCGGCGCATGGGGGACATCGTCGACGCCTGGTTCTTCGACGCCGCCGGGAATCCGGAACGCGCGGACGGCTACGACCCGTCCCGCTACCGGTTCCTGATGGTGCCGCGGCCGAGCCTGAACACTTTGCTGGCCGAGACCGCCGGCCTGGATCGGATCCGGCTGAACGTCCACGTCACCGGATTCACCGAGCAGGACACGGACGTGGCGGTGCACCTCGCCGACGGCTCGTCCCTGCGCACGGATCTCCTGATCGGCGCGGACGGGGTGTACTCCGACGTCCGCGCCGCTCTGGTGCCGGGAAGTCCGGCCGTCGAGCACGAGGGCAATCGTGTCTGGCGGGCGATGGTGCCTTCCGGTGCCGAGCGTCCGGAGGGCACGGCGCTGACCATCGGCTCGAACCGGACCCGAGGCGGGTACACGCGGGTCACGGCGAGCCAGACGATGTGGTGGGTCAACCAGTTCGACGCCGGGGAATCTGTCGGCGGCAAAAGGGATCAAGCGCTGCGAGGGGCCCGCTGCCTGGCGAAGGACGGCTGGAACGACGAACTGCTGGCGATGATCGCCGCGACGCCGGAGGAGTCCATTCTGGAGAACCAGATCATGCTCGTCCCGAGGCTGCCGTACTGGACCACCGCCAGGGTCGCGCTGATCGGGGACGCCGCGCACGGCCTGTCCCCGCACCTCGCGGTGGGCGGCACCCTGGGCATCGAAGACGCCGGAGTCCTGCGCGCCGAATTGACGGGCGAAGCAGACCCGGCCGAGGCCCTCGTCCGCTACGAGAGCGCCCGTCGTACTCGTCTGGAGAAGGTGCGCGAGCACTCCGACGCGATCGAGTACGCCGACGGGGCTGTCGAGAGCGCCGAGCGCTTCGCCACCTTCAGCGACTGGATGCTGAGCACCGCACCCGCGACCTGAATCAGCGGGTGAGCCAGGGCGCCAGCAGCGCTTCGAGGTCGGCGTCCGACAACGCGTACGGCCCGCCGTGGAACTCGTGCCACCGCGAAGCGTCCCGCGCCGCCGTGTACTCCACCTCGAACGCCCGCATCAGGACGTACATGAAGGTCACCGAGCTGAACCGCTCACCCAGCAGCGTCCGGGCCTCACGCGCGACCCCTGTCGCGCCATGGCCGATCACGTCCGTGAGCTTCAGCTCATCCGCAGCCGGGTCCAACAGGCTGGGGGCATACATCACGACAAAATCTCCATCACTGAAAGGGAAAATCAGTTCTCGGCCGCGAGCTGACCGCAGGCCGCCGCGATCTCCTGACCGCGCGTGTCACGCACCGTGCACGCTACTCCGCCCGCGTTCACCAGCCGGACGAACTCCCGCTCCACCGGCTTCGGCGACGCGTCCCACTTGCTGCCCGGAGTCGGGTTCAGCGGGATCACGTTCACATGTACCAGCTGGCCCAGGTGCTGGCGAAGACGCTTCGCCAGCAGCTCGGCCCGCCAAGGCTGATCGTTGATGTCCCGGATCAACGCGTATTCGATCGACACCCGCCGCCCGGACGTGTCCGCGTAGTACCGGGCCGCGGACAGGACCTCGTCCACCGACCAGCGCTCGTTCACCGGCACCAGCGTGTCGCGCAATTCGTCGTCCGGCGTGTGCAGCGAAACCGCGAGCCGCACCTGCATCTTCTCGTCCGCCAGCTTGCGGATCGCCGGCGCCAGGCCGACGGTCGACACCGTCACCGAACGCTGGCCGATCCCCAGGCCGTCGGGCGACGGGTCGGTGATCCGCCGGACGGC
The DNA here is from genome assembly GCF_042647925.1 of Amycolatopsis speibonae. Taxonomy (NCBI): domain Bacteria; kingdom Bacillati; phylum Actinomycetota; class Actinomycetes; order Pseudonocardiales; family Pseudonocardiaceae; genus Amycolatopsis; species Amycolatopsis speibonae. The sequence continues at coordinate 57,715 of NZ_JBHRWK010000036.1, read as the reverse complement.
CGCCACCACCCGCTTGTAGTTCGCCAGCGGCTCGCCCATGCCCATGAAGACGATGTTCGACAGACGGCCGGGGCCGCCCGCCATCCCGCCGTCACGCATCACGGCGGCGGCCGAACGGACCTGGTCGACGATCTCCGCCGTCGAAAGGTTCCTGTCGAGGCCGCCCTGTCCGGTCGCGCAGAACGGGCACGCCATGCCGCAGCCCGCCTGACTCGAAATGCAGAGGGTCGCGCGGTCCGGGTAGCGCATCAGCACGCTCTCCAGCAGCGTCCCGTCGTGCGCGCGCCACAGGGTCTTGCGGGTGGAGCCGTCGTCGCAGGCGAGCGCCTTGATCTCGGTGAGCAGCGTCGGCATCAGATCGCCGACGAGCTTCTCCCGCGAAGCCGCCGGGATGTCGGTCATCTCCTCCGGGTCCACCGTGAGCCGCGAGAAGTAGTGGTTCGACAGCTGCTTCGCGCGGAACGGCTTCTCACCCAGCTCGGCGACGGCCTCGGCCCGCTCCGCGGCGGTGAGGTCGGCGAGGTGGCGCGGCGGGAGGCCGCGCTTGGGCGCGTCGAAGACGAGAGGGAGGACAGTCATAGCCCAGTCAGTCTCCCATGTCCACCTTCGACGCGCCCGGGCCGCCCCGGAGCACTGTTCCCCAGGTCACGTGACCGATGCCCGGACCCGCCGTGCGGATCGCATACGAGGAGACGCGCGTGCGTCATGTGCCGTCCGAGACTCGGTCGGCGGAGGTGGTGCAAAATCATTACCGAAACCACGGTTCTCCTCACCGGATCCCGGGCGCTCACCGTGCCGCTCGCGGAACTGCTCGCCGCGAGCGGGTACGCGAGGGTGGGCACTCTGTGCGGGCTGTCCGAAGTGGACACAGAGAACACCGTCGTGGTCGCGGCCTTCGATCACCCCGCCCACGCCGAACTGACCGCGTTGGACGCCTTGTGCGCCGAGAGCGGCGTGCGATGGCTGCCGCTGCGCCGCGAACAAGGCCGGGTGATCGCCGGACCCGCGATCGCACCCGGCGGGATCGACTTCGCCGACGTCGTCGCCCGCCGTCGCGCGGCCGCGCCGGAACCCCACGCGCTCGACGTGGTCCTGCCCGCGCTTGATCCGGGGGACGCCCGCTGGGTGCTGGCGAATCTCTCCGCCCACCTCGAACGCTGGCTCTCCCGGGGACAGACCGCGATCACCACTGGCGAGATCGACCTGAACCCGGCGGACCTGACCGAGGTCCGCCACCCTGTCCTCCCCGTCCCGGATCGCACCCGGCCGGTCTCCGCGCCGGCGTCGCTGATCGACGACCGGACCGGGATCGTGACCGGGATCCGTGAGATCTCGCCGTCGCCGGGGATGCCTGCCAGGCTGCGCGTGTGCGCTGTCGACGTCGCGGACATGCGCCGCGTCACGAACTGGCCCAACGACCGCCAGGCCGTCGGCGCGGCATGGCACGACTTCGAACTCGCCCAGCAAACAGCCGTAGGCGAAGCGGTGAAGCGCTACTGCGGCAGCTGGCTCGCGCCAGACCGTGAAGTGCGCTTCGCCAGCTACGAGCGGCTCGCCCGCTACGGCGTCCCGGCGCTCGACCCTCACCGTCTGAACCTCTACTCGGCCGAGCAGTACCGATCCCCTGGCTTCCCTTTCACGCCGCTGACGCCGGACGCGGACTGCTCGTGGGTGGAGGGCTTTTCCCACAGCACCGGGGAATCCCTCTGGGTACCGGCGTTCCTGGTTTCCCGAGAACGGCAAGCGGGAGAAGCACGCTTCGCCGATCCCCTGCCGTCGGGCCTCGCCAGCGGGATCTCCGGAGAACACGCCGTCACGTCCGGCCTCGAAGCGGTCCTCGAAGGCGACACCACGATGCTCCGGTTGGTGAACACGCCCCGCCTCGCGCGGCTGCCGATCCCCGACGGGCTCCGGTCGCTCATCGCCGACACCGTGGACGGCCACGAGGTCACGCTCATCCCTCTCGACAACGGATTCGACGTCCCGGTGGTCGCCGCCGCGGTGTTCGACCGCGTGACGCGTCGGGTGTCCCTCGGTTTAACCGCCCGGCCGGACGCGCTGGAAGCCGCCAAGCAGGCACTCGCCGAGGGTTTCGCGCTGCACCACACCTATCGGGCCCTCGACGACGAAAGCGGACTGGCCGCCCTGCGGCGGGAGCACGGCGATCTCAAGCCGTACCGGGCGGACAGGCGCTACCTCGACTCCTATCGCGACGACTTCGCCGACGTCACCGATCCCCTTTGCCGGCACCAGATCCGCCTCGACCCGAGGGCCAGCCACCGGGTCGCGCCGCCGTTGCGCAACCTGCCGGACCGGTCTTGGGACGACCTGCCCGCGCTCGGCGAACGGCGGCTCAAGGCGTACCAGGACCGCGTCGAAGCCCGCGGCCTCGAAGTGATCAGCGTCGACCTCACGACCTGTGACGTCGCGGCGGCCGGATTCCGGGTCACGCACACCCTGGTGCCGGGCCTCGTGTCGCCGCTTCCCCACGCTTGACGAGCACAAGCCAACGAGACCCACCTCACAAGAGGAAGGTTGCCATGCGACTGTTTCCGATATATCGTGAACGGGTCGAAACATTACGTAGAGAGGATTCACATCATGCGACGACGACCTTTCCCTTCAGAACACGGCCGACCCGCCTTCGGGCCCTGGGCTCGCGGCGGCTTCGGCGACTTCCCCCCGGGTCCGGGCGGGCCGGGCCACCGGCATCGGCACGGCCGTCCCGGCGGACGGCGTGGCAAGCGCGGCGACGTCCGCGCCGCGATCCTCGCGCTGCTGTCCGAGCAGCCGAGGCACGGTTACGAGATCATCCGCGAGATCGGCGAGCGCAGCGGCGGCTTCTGGAAGCCGAGCCCCGGCTCGGTCTACCCGACCCTGCAGATGCTGGCCGACGAAGGCCTGGTGATCAGCAAGGACGAGAGCGGCAAGAAGCTGTTCGAACTCACCGAATCCGGCCGCGCCGCGGCCGAGCAGCAGGACGCCGTCCCGCCGTGGGAGCAGATCGCCCACGACGTCGACCCGGTCGAGGTGAACCTGCGCAAGGCGGGGGCGACCCTGGCCGCGGCCGTCGCGCAGGTCATGCACGCCGGCAGCGAAGCCCAGCAGGCCCGCACCGTCGACGTCCTCAACGAGGCACGCCGGACGATCTACGGCATCCTCGGCGAGGCCGACGACACCGCTCCGGGCACGGCATCCGCCGAGGACGCGGAGTGACCTGGGACGACGAGGTCGGTGGGCTTGGTCCGCGCATGGACGCGATAGCCCACCGGCACCGTCACCTGCTCCGCACCGGCGCCTGACGAAACCTCGTTCAGGCGCCGGACCTCCGCGATCGCCTTCGCCGCGACCGGAGCGCTGAACTCGATCCTCAACACCGCTTCCATCGCGGCGGCGTCCTCGAACAGCCACCGCGTCATCACCTTGCGGCAGTCGAATCCCCGGCGGGCGAAGAACTTCTCGACTCCCGGCGGGTCGTAGTGCGGCAGATCCAGTCGCATCCAGCGTCCGTAGGGCTCACTCGCGACATCGAGATCCACGATCAGCAGCGTCCCACCGGGCCGCAGCACCCGCTCCGCTTCACGAAGGCCGGGCTCACAGCCGGGGCCGAAGAAGTACGCGGTCCGGGCGTGGACGACGTCGAAAGCCTCGTCCGGCACCGGAAGCCGCTGCGCACGGCCTTGCCGCACTTCGACGTTCGGCAGGTCCTCGACGCGGTGCCGCGCGTCACGGGCGAGCGGCTCGTGGGGTTCGATCCCGAGCACAGACCGCGCGGTCGAGGCGAACCGAGGCAGGTGGAACCCGTCACCACAGCCGATGTCGAGCACGTCCGCTCCGGCCCAGTCGCGGTACCCGGCGAGCACCCGCCAGATCTCGTCCCCGACGTCCTGCGCGCGGTTCTCGACCTCGTAAGCCTTTTGGTAGTACCAGATATTCGGGCTCGGCAGCACTTCCTCGCCACGACGGAAGGCGGAGACAGCTCGGGGAAACCAGCGCACGGAAGCTCCAACGATGGGACACCGGGCCGGGTTCCGGGCCATCCAGGTTCGAAATCTTTCACGGAAACAATGCGGATAGCGACTAGACTTTACTCCCACCGGTAAGGGAGAACCGCATGTCGCTTGGCTCGGCCGCCCACACTTCCGTCATCCCTTCAGGAATCCCGTGCTGGATCGAACTCGCATGCAGAGACGAAGCGGCCGTACAAGCCTTCTACAGCGGACTATTCGACTGGGAATTCGCCGTTCAGCGTGATCCGGCGACGCCGACCGGCCGATACTCGATCGCGACGCTGAACGGCGTCCCGACCGGCGGTCTGTACCGCGCGGGTGCGGAGGGGCCGTCCGGCTGGAGCATCCACATCTCGGTGCCGCAGGCGGCCGCGGCCGCGGAGTGGGTGGACAGTCTCGGTGGCCGGGTCACGCTCGGCCCGATGGCGATTCCCCATCGCGGCAACATAATCCACGCCATCGACGCGTGCGGCGCGCACGTCGTCTTCTGGGAACCGCCCGCCACCTGGGAGTTCGCGACGGGCGTGCCCAACACCTTCAGCGGCGCGGATCTCAACACCCACGACGGCGCGGCGGCGGATCACTTCTACTGCCGCCTCTTCGACTACACCAGCCACCAGATCGGCGACGGCACGTCGCTCGACTACGCCGAATGGCTCATCGAGCACGAACCGGTGCTGTACCGGTACGTGATGGGCTCGGAATACCGGCCGGACACTCCCCCGCACTGGATGGTCTACCTCGAACTCGACCCGGCCCGGGGCGCGGACGCCACGGCGGGACAGGCCTTGATGCTCGGCGGCGCCGTCGTGGTCCAGCCCTACGACACCCCGTACGGCCGGATGGCGATCCTCGCCGACCCGGACGGTTCGGTGTTCGCCGTGATCGACCACTCCCGGGCGGTCGAGGGCTGGGGCAGCGCCGAAGTCGACGATCCTTACGACGACTGACCGAAGAGCCGGGGTGACCACGTGGTCACCCCGGCTCTTTCGTCAGAGACCCGCCCAGAACCCGCAGTTGTGCACGGACGTGAGGTCGACCGGGCCGATCTCGCCCGGCGCCAGCGACTGCGTCCGCGGCGTGGGACGCCACTTCGGCAGACCTTCACCGTTCGGATTCCCGGTCCGGGCGAACCGGGTCCAGTATTGAATCATTTGCGCCGCGAGCTTCTGTTGCGCGGACGTCAATTTCCCCGGCGACGGGGTCATATCAGACAAATAAGCCAATTCGGATCCATGAGAAGCTCCGGGAACCATTCCCGGCGGGGCCGGGAGAAGCGGCGGAGCGTCCCGATCGGCGAACTCGTAGCCGAAGGTCCGGGTGCGCTCGCGCAGCAACCGCTCGTTCCCTGCCTGAGGACACCCCCAGCTCCGGTCGGTCATGGCGTCCGCGAACGCCATCGCCGGGCCGCCGTGCTTCGCGGAGGGGTACTCGGCGGCGACAAGCGGCGCCTTGTCCTTGAACGCGGTGCGCAACAGCTCTTGGTAGTGCTCTTCGGTGAACGGATGTCCGGGGAACAGCGCGACGAGCAGCCTCGACTCGTTCCTCGTGATCCCGGTCAGCACCGGCACACGGGCGAAGTGGCCTTCGCGGAGCGCGGTGGCGGGATGCTCCGGCAGCAGATCGGTGCCGTACGTGGGTGCGCCGGCCGGCTGACTCAGCAGATCCTTGGCCTGGACGCGGCGAAGACAGTCGACGTCGGCACAGCCCAGCTTCTTCGCGACGTCGGCACCCGCCGCCTCGGCGTCGGCGCGGGGAACGTACGGCGACCCCGCGGGCGCTCCCGGGAAGAATCCGCCGTCAGGCCAGGTCAGCGTGCACGGCCCGCTCTGGATGATCGCGCGGTGGAACAATCCCGCGGCCGACGGGGAGGTCAGCTGGGCGCACGTGCTCATCCCGCCGGCGGATTCACCGAACAGCGTGACGTTCCGGGGATCTCCCCCGAAGGCGCGGGCGTTGCGCTGCACCCAGCGAAGAGCGGCCTGCTGGTCCTGAAGGCCGAAGACGCCGGAGTCGCTTCCGAGCTCCGGGTGGCCGAAGAAGCCGAACACGCCCAGCCGGTAGTTCACGGTCACCACGACGACGTCCCCGCCGAGGGCCATGCGCTTGAAGTCGTAGTCGCTGCCGGCGCCGGAGGTGAAGCCGCCACCGTGCACCCAGACCATCACCGGACGCGGCTTGTGCGCCGGTTTGGCCGGGCTGGTCACGTTGAGATACAGGCAATCCTCGGCGTCACTCGGGTCCGAACCGATCCCCGCGCCCTGCGCGCACCGAGGCCCGGGCTTGCTCGCGTCCCGCACGGCGGTCCACGGCTCGGGTCTGGCGGGTGGCGCCCAGCGCCGCTCACCGACCGGTGGCGCGGCGAACGGAATGCCTTGGAAACTCCGGTATTCGCTGGTACTCACGCCGCGAACGGGACCGGAATCCGTGCGGACGACCGGGCTTTCGCCCGCTTCCGCCACGGTTGTCGTCAGGGCGCCGAGCGTCACCACGCTCAGAGCCAGGGTCAGAAGCCGCTTACTCATCCGTCGAGTTCGCATACTCCCGACCTTGGCCCGGCGCACCGGACTTGTCACATGGGTTTCGTCTAGACGGGGACGAACGCCGAGAGCAGGAGCCAGGAGACGACGGCCGACGGGAGCAACGAGTCGAGCCGGTCCATCAGCCCGCCGTGCCCCGGCAGCATGTTCCCCATGTCCTTGACCCCGAGGTCGCGTTTGATCAGCGACTCGACGAGATCGCCCAGTGTCGCGGTGCAGACGATCGCCGCACCGAACAGCACACCCTGCCAGGCGTGGCCGTCGAGCAGCAGGCTCAGCGTCAGCGCACCGGCGACCACACCGGCCACGAGCGACCCGGCGAAGCCTTCCCAGGTCTTCTTCGGGCTGATGCTGGGCGCCATCGGATGCTTGCCGCCCAGCACGCCGGCGATGTAACCGCCGGTGTCCGAGGCGACGACGCCGATCATGAACGCCAGAACCCGGCCGACACCGTCCTCGGGCGGGACGAGCATGGCGGCGAAGGCACCGAAGAGCGGGATGTACGCGGCGGCGAAGACCGACGCGCTGATGTCGCGCAGATAGCCGTCCGCACCGCCGGGCAACCGCCACAGCAGGCAGACGAGCACCGTCAGCACGAACGCCGTCAACGCGCCTTCGCGGCCGTACGGCCAAGCCAGCCAGATCATCGCCTGGCCGCCGACGAGCACCGGGACCAGCGCGATCCGGATGCCCGCCGCGCGCTTCAGTGCCCCGGCCAGCTCGATCGTGCCGACCGCGATCGCGATCGCGATGATGCCGATGAACAGATAGCGCACGGTGAGCAGGGACGTCACGATCGCCGCCCCCAGCACCAGCCCGACCCCGATCGCGGCGGGCAGGTTACGGCCGGCGCGGGAAACCTTCTGCGCCGGTTCCGGCTTCTCCGCCGGAACCGGTTCCGGGTTCTCCACCCGGTCCTCGCGTTCCTCGCTCACCTGGCTCATCAGACCTCGAGTAGCTCGGCTTCCTTGTGTTTCACCAGCTCGTCGACCTTGTGCGTGTACGAGTCGGTGAGGTTCTGCAGTTCCTTCTCGGCGTGGACGACCTCGTCCTCGCCTGCCTCGCCGTCCTTCTTGATCCGGTCCAGCTCTTCCTTGGCCTTGCGGCGGACGCTGCGGATCGAGACGCGGGCGTCCTCACCCTTGGACTTGGCGACCTTCACCATCTCCTTGCGGCGCTCTTCGGTGAGCTGCGGGATGACGATGCGGATCACGTTGCCGTCGTTGCTCGGGTTCACACCGAGGTCCGACTCGCGGATCGCCTTCTCGATGGCGTTGAGCGAGGTCTGGTCGTAAGGCTTGATCAACGCCATCCGGGCTTCGGGGATGTTGACTCCCGCCAGCTGGTTCAGCGGGGTCGGCGCGCCGTAGTAGTCGACGACAACGCGCGAGAACATCCCAGGGTGGGCCCGGCCGGTGCGTACCGACGACAGGTCCTCCTTGGCGACGGACACCGCTTTTTCCATCTTCTCCTCGGCGTCGAGGAGGGTCTCGTCGATCACGGCAACTCCCGTTGTTGTGTATGCGTACCGATTGCGAAGATCAGAGCAGGACTACGCGGGCACCCCGTCGGCGGGGGTGTCGACCAGGGTGCCGATCCTCTCACCGCTGACCGCGCGGGCGATGTTCCCCTCGGTGAGCAGATTGAACACGATGATCGGCATGTTGTTGTCCATGCACAGGCTGAACGCGGTGGCGTCGGCGACCTTGAGGTCCCGTTCCAGCACCTCGCGGTGGCTGATCTCGTGGAACATCTCGGCGGTCGGATCGCTCTTCGGGTCCGCGGTGTAGACGCCGTCGACGGCCTTCGCCATCAAGACGGCTTCGCAGCCGAGTTCGAGCGCGCGCTGCGCGGCGGCGGTGTCGGTCGAGAAGTACGGCATGCCGACCCCAGCGCCGAAGATGACGACGCGGCCCTTCTCCAGGTGACGCTCGGCGCGGCGCGGGATGTACGGCTCGGCGACCTGCCCCATGGTGATGGCGGTCTGCACGCGGGTGGGCAACCCCTCCTTCTCCAGGAAGTCCTGCAGCGCCAGGCAGTTCATGACGGTGCCGAGCATCGCCATGTAGTCGGCGCGGTCACGGTCCATACCGCGCTGCGACAGCTCCGCGCCGCGGAAGTAGTTGCCGCCGCCGATCACGACGGCGATCTGCACGCCCGTGCGGGCGACGTCGGCGATCTGCTGAGCGACCGAGTGCACCACATCCGGATCAACCCCGATGGAACCGCCGCCGAACATCTCGCCGCCCAGTTTCAGCAGCACCCGCCGGTATCCGCCTTCGACCCGGACACCCATGTCGCCCTCCCTAATGCTCTGAAACCCGACTGTGCCCCGTCCCCGATGGACGGAGACGGGGCACAGTGGTGGTTCTTGTGTTCCGCGCCTGGATCAGGCCTGGCCGACCTCGAACCGGGCGAACCGGCTCACGGTCACGCCGGCCTCGTCGAGCAGGGCCTTGACGGTCTTCTTGTTGTCCTTGACCGACGGCTGCTCGAGCAGGACGTTGTCCTTGTAGTAGGCGTTGACCTTGCCCTCGATGATCTTGGGCATGGCCTGCTCCGGCTTGCCCTCTTCGCGGGCGGTCGCCTCGGCGACGCGGCGCTCGTTGTCGACGATCTCGGCCGGGACCTCGTCACGGGTGAGGTACTTGGCCTTCAGCGCGGCGACCTGCATGGCGGCACCGCGAGCGGCCTCGGCGGCGGCTTCGCCTTCGCCGGTGTACTCGATGAGCACGCCGACGGCGGGCGGGAGGTCCGCACCGCGACGGTGCAGGTACGTGGTGGTGGTGCCTTCGTAGGCGGCGACACGGCGCAGCTCGAGCTTCTCACCGATACGGGCGGCCATCGCCTGGACCTGCTCGTCGACGGTCTTGCCGTCGAGCGAGGCGGCCTTCAGCTTCTCGACGTCGCTGGTCTTCTCGGCCTTCGCGACCTCGACGATCTTCGCGGCGAGGGCCTGGAAGTCCTCGTTCTTCGCGACGAAGTCGGTCTCGGAGTCGAGCTCGATCAGCACGCCCCCGTCGCCGGCGACGAGGCCTTCGGCGGTGGCGCGCTCGGCGCGCTTGCCGACGTCCTTGGCGCCCTTGATGCGCAGGAACTCGACGGCCTTGTCGAAGTCGCCGTCGTTCTCCTCCAGCGCCTTCTTACAGTTCATCATGCCGGAGCCGGTCAGCTCGCGGAGACGCTTCACGTCTGCGGCGGTGTAGTTCGCCATCGTGGGTGTATCCGTCCTTTTCAGGTACGAGAAAAGTCTTTTGGGGAGGTACTCGTGGGGCCGCCCGGAGGCGGCCCCACAAGCGGGTGGATCAGGAAGAGGCGGTGGCCTGCTCGGCCGGGACCTCTGCCGGAGCCTCAGCCGGGGCCTCGGTGGCCTCGGTGGCCGCGCCGGTCGCGGCGGCGGCTTCCTTGGCGTCCGCGGCGGCGGTCTCGGAGCCGGCGAGCAGCTCCTTCTCCCACTCGGCCAGCGGCTCGCCCGTGGCGACGCCCGCCTCGGGCTTGGTGTCGGCGGAAGAAGAACCGTTGCGGCTGGAGCGGGCCATCAGACCGGCGGCGGCGGCCTCGGCCACGACCTTGGTCAGCAGCGCGGCCGAACGGATCGCGTCGTCGTTACCCGGAATCGGGTAGTCGACCTCGTCGGGGTCGCAGTTGGTGTCCAGGATCGCGACGACCGGGATGTTCAGCTTGCGAGCCTCGCCGACGGCGATGTGCTCCTTCTTGGTGTCGACGATCCACACGATGCTCGGCACCTTGGCCATGTCGCGGATACCGCCGAGGGTCTTCTCGAGCTTGTCCTTCTCACGGGTGAGCGTGAGGATCTCTCGCTTGGTCAGGCCGGCGAAGCCGCCGGTCTGCTCCTGCGACTCGAGCTCCTTCAGGCGGAGAAGACGCTTGTGCACCGTCTGGAAGTTGGTCAGCATGCCGCCGAGCCAGCGCTGGTTCACGTAGGGCATGCCCACGCGCGCGGCCTCGGAAGCGATGGCTTCCTGAGCCTGCTTCTTCGTGCCGACGAACATGATGGTGCCGCCGTGCGCGACGGTTTCCTTGATGAACTCGAACGCACGGTCGATGTACGTCAGCGTCTGCTGCAAGTCGATGATGTAGATGCCATTGCGCTCGGTGAAGATGTAGCGCTTCATCTTCGGGTTCCACCGACGGGTCTGGTGCCCGAAGTGGACGCCGCTGTCGAGCAGCTGCTTCATGGTGACGACGGCCATTGCCGGAATCAACCTCTTCTGTGTCGTGCGCGCCCGGCTCCGCCGGGACCGCGCTTTTCGGTTCGTCGCTCACGGCCGGGTGGCCGATCGCCCTGGTGCAGATGCTCGGGCCCGGACCCGGGAGTGAAGTGACCCCAGGGACCGCCGGGCCGTGTGCTCCCGCCTGTCCTGACCCTCCGTGAGGAGATCGGCCATCGGGAGCGCGCACGTGCACGCGAAGTCAGCCCGCTGACGCGGACCGCGCAAAGAAGTCTACTCCCTGTCGTCGCCACCTACCGCACCGGCAGCCCCTGATGAGAGCGGTTGTCCACAACCGGCTCGGTTACCCACAGATTCCATCGGCGCGCCCCGCACGCCACGCCGTGCCAGCAAGCTGGGACACATGACGACGACGACCTGTTCCCGCCCTGTCACCAGGCATTCCTTCGCGATCGACCGCACCGGTGGCAGGCACCGCCGTCCGGGGCGCCCGCGAGGCCTTCCCCGCCTCGTGATCCTCGCGACCGTGCTCGCGCTCTTGGCCGCTTCGGCGACGCCGGGAACGGCCAGAGGCGCGCCTTCGCCGCAAGGGCGCCTCTCCTGGCCGCTTTCTCCGGCACCGAGCGTCACCAGGTACTTCGAGCCGCCGTCGACGCCGTACGGCCCAGGCCACCGGGGCATCGACCTCGCCGCCGCACCGGGCACGAACGTGCTCGCGGCCGCCGAGGGAGTGGTGATGTTCGCCGGGCAGGTGGCGGGCCGCGGGGTGGTTTCGATCGATCACGACGGAGGTCTGCGCACCAGCTACCAACCGCTCGCTCCGACGGTCACCGCGGGTGATCAGGTCTACCGGGGCCAGGTGCTCGGAACGCTCGTCGCGGGCCATCCAGGCTGTCCCGAGCCGGCTTGCCTGCATTTCGGCGTCCGGCGGGGCGAAGAGTACGTCGATCCGCTCGCGTTGATCGGTGAACCGTCCGAGATCCGCCTCAAACCGTGGGAAGGAGACTGAGCGCCCTCCCGCGCGCGTTCGACTCACGCGTGTCGTCCGCCCAGCCACGCGGCTCCCGCCCCTGCTCACGCGAGTCCCGCGCCTGATCACGCGAGTCGCCCGCCCAATCACGCGAGTCGCGCCCCTGATCACGCATGTCGCCTGCCCAATCACGCGAGTTCCGCGTCTGATCACGCGAGTCCCGTGTCTGATCACGGCTGTGGGCGCGTCTGGCCGAATGGCGTCGAGGAGGTGCTCCGCGGTCGCGGCGGTGCGACGGTCTCTACAGGAGGTCACGCGTGATCAGACGGACGACAACCGTGTGTGGACGGACGACACCCGTCCGGCGGGACGGTTCCCGGGGCCGTCAGGCCTGCTCGACCAGCTTCGCGCGCAGTCGCATGACGGCGCGGGTGTGCAGCTGGCTGACCCGCGACTCGGTGACGCCGAGGACCTTGCCGATCTCGGCGAGGGTCAGGCTCTCGAAGTAGTAGAGACCGACCACGATCCGGTCGCGTTCGGTGAGCTGGGCGATCGCCGCCGCCAGCTGGCGGCGGTTGTCCTGGTCGACCAGGACGGCCACCGGGTCGACGGCACCGTCGTCGGGCAGGGTGTCGACCAGCGAGCCGCTGTCCTTGCCCGCGGCGACCAGGTCTTCCAGTGCGATGACGCTGGTCAGCTGCATCTGGCCGTAGAACTCGCGCAGGTCGTCGACGCTGATTTCGAGCTCGGCCGCCAGCTCGGCGTCTGTCGGCGTGCGGTTCAGGCGGGCGCCGAGGCGTTCCAGCGCACGCTCGGCCTCGCGGGCCTTGCTGCGCACCGCTCTGGGGACCCAGTCCTGGGACCGGAGATCGTCGAGGATCGCGCCCCGGATGCGCTGCATGGCGTAGGTCTCGAACCGCAGGCCCCTGGCGGGTTCGAACTTTTCGATCGCGTCGACCAGGCCGAAGATCCCGGACTGGATCAGGTCGCCGACGTCGACGTGGGTCGGCAGGCCGGTGCCGACCCTGCCCGCGACGTACTTGACGAGCGGGGCGTAGTGCAGCACGAGCCTGTCGCGCACGATCTGGTCCGGCGACTCGGTGAACTCCCGCCACAACGCCTGGATCCCGGCGTCGACCTCGTAGCTCGTCCGCGTTCCGGGCGCGACGGCAGGACCGTCCCCGCCGGGACGGTGTTTCCCGGCGGCTTCGGTGACATGTGGGTCGGCGGTCATCGGACCGCCGTTCTCAGCATGCGACTCAGCGTGATCTCCGTGCTCGTGCGGATGCGCGTGCGCCGCCGGTTCGGGCCGCCGGGTCACCTGCCGAGTCCTCCCCGGCATCATCGGGCCCGGGGGTGCGCGCGGTCGTGGATCGCCTTCAGCCGATCGACGGTCACATGAGTGTAGAGCTGCGTTGTGGCCAGCGTAGCGTGACCAAGCAGTTCCTGAACGCTCCGAAGATCGGCACCGCCTTCGAGCAGATGAGTGGCCGCCGAATGCCTCAGGCCGTGCGGCCCCATGTCACTCGTACCCGGAACCGAGCCGACGGCGTCGTGGACGACCCGGCGGGCCGCCCGCGGGTCGAGCCTGCCTCCCCGTGCCCCCAGGAAAAGTGCGGCTTCGACCGGCCCCTTCGCTTCGACGGCGAGCTTTCCCCTGCCCTCGTCCAGCCACACCCGCAAAGCCGCCTCGGCGGGGACACCGAACGGCACGACGCGTTCCTTGCCGCCCTTGCCCAGCACGAGCACGACGCGGCGGGAGAAGTCGACGTCGCCCGTATCCAGCCCGCACAGTTCGGAGACCCGCACACCGGTCGCGTAGAGCAGTTCCACGATGGCACTGTCCCTCAAAGCCACCGGGTCGCGCTGTTCGGCACCGGCGGCTGAGGAGCGCATGACCTCGCTCGCCTGCTCCGCGCGGAGGACCCCGGGAAGCTTGCGGTGCGCGCGCGGCGCCACCAGCCGCCCTCCCGGGTCGGACGCGAGCGCCCCGCCTCGGTGAGCCCACGCGGTGAAGGTGCGGGCCGCCGCCGCTCGCCTGGCCAGCGTCGTCCGCCCGGCCCCGTCCTCGCGTTGCCGGGCCAGCCAGCCGCGCAGCGTCCCGATGTCGAGATCCTCGAACCGGCCGCCGTTCCCGTCCACGAAGCCCAGCAGCGACACCACATCGCCGAGGTAGGCACGCACGGTATGCGCGGAGAGCCCGCGTTCCAGGGTGAGGTGCCGCTCGTAGTCGTCGATCAGCTTCCGGACAGGCTCCGGCAGCGCCGCACGGGCGGCGCGCAGATCGGGTCTGCGGGCGCGTTTTCCCGTGCCGTGGGGACCTTCGGTCGACGGCATGCCGATCACGCTGCGCGATGTACGGCGGATGGTCAAGTATCGCCGCACCCTGTTGCGGTGTCCGTGGTCGGATCGTGCCGGGATGGCGTCTCAGGTGTAGGCCAGTCAGGTCTTGGTGGCCCGTCTTCGCCACCCTGCGTCACCTCTTTCCGCGAAACCGTCGAGTTCCAGTTCGGGCAACAGGGAGCGGACGCGCTCGACGGGCACGCCGGACTCGGCGGCTATCCGCTCCTCGGGTCTCGCCGACCGTTCGGACAGCGCGTCGTGCACTCGCAGTGCTTCCGGGCCCAGCCGATCGGTGCGGCGGCGCGGTTTCGACGGATCCGCGCCGTGCTCCCCCAGCCGTCCGGCGGTCTCGAGGATCTCGTCGACCGAGGTCACCAGCGTGGCCTCGCCTTCGCGGATCAGCGTGTGGCAGCCGGCGGACATCCCCGACGACACCGGTCCCGGCATCGCCATCACGACCTTGCCCAGCGCTCCGGCCGTACCGGCGGTGTTCCGCGCGCCGCTGCGCCTGCCCGCCTCGACCACGACGGTCCCTTCCGTGAGGGCCGCGATGAGCCTGTTCCTGACGAGGAACCGATGCCTCGCGGGCGAAGTGCCCGGCGGGTACTCGCTGACCACCGCGCCGGTCTTCCCGATGGTGCGCAACAGGGTCGTGTGCTGGGCCGGATAACCGGCGTCGATCCCGCAGCCGAGCAAAGCGACCGTCGTGCCGTCCGCACTCAACGCGCCCCGGTGGGCCGCGCCGTCGATGCCGTACGCCGCCCCCGAGAACACCGGGATCCCCCTGCTCGCCAGGTGATACCCGAGTTCGGCCGCGTTGTGCTCGCCGTACTCGGTCGCCGCGCGGGCGCCGACGATCGCGATCGCCTGGTCCACCGCCTCGTCGAGCCTGGCCGGGCCGCGTACCCACAGCGCCAGCGGAGGCGCCATGCCGGAGACACCCCGGCCCTGGGCGACGGCCAGCGAAAGCAACGGCCAAGCCGGCCATTCGCCGTCTTCCGGGATGACGAGCCGGGTCTCGTCGGCGGCCGCGCGCTCCAGATCCCGCTCGGCGTAGTCGTGCGCACGCCGCGCGGCCGTCTCGTCGCGCACCTTCGGCGGGCAATCGGCACGCCGCACTCGTTCCGCGGCGACGACCGGGCCGTGTTCGCCGACGAAACCCACCAAGGCGGGCGCCGGAGGCTCGGCCACGCGCAAGAGATACGACCGCGCGACGCGTTCGGCTTCGAGTTCACTCATCCGGATGACCTCTCTCGGAAGTTCAGGGCCGCCGCGACCTCGTCCGCCTCCGGCTTGTCGGCACCCTTCAGATCGGTGAGTGTCCAAGCGATGCGAAGGCATCGGTCCGCGCCGCGCGCGGTGATCGCACCCCTTTCGAGCGCGCGGTCCAGCAAGGCCGTGACCTGCGGTGGCAGGGCGAATTCGCGGCGCAGTGCCGGGCCGGGCACCTCCGCGTTCGTCGGCCAGCCGTGCTCGGCCCAGCGCTTTCCGGCGCGCTCGCGCGCCTCCAGAACCCGCTCCCGGACGGCCGCCGACGCCTCGGGCGGCTCGCCCAGGTGCGCGCTGAGCGCGGACAGCGGGCGCAACCGAACCCGCAGATCCACCCGATCGAGTAAGGGTCCGGAGAGCCGGCCCAAATACCGCCTTCGCGCGGACGCCGAGCAGGTGCAGTCAGCGTCTTTCGTCGGGGCACAGGGGCAGGGGTTGGTCGCCAGCACCAGTTGGAAGCGTGCCGGGTACCGCACGGCGCCCTTGACCCTCGCGATCCGCACCTCGCCCTCTTCGAGGACCGTGCGCAGCGACTCCAGCCGTTCCGGGCCGAATTCGCAGACCTCGTCGAGGAACAGGATGCCCCGGTGCGCCCGGCTGATGGCACCGGGAACGGCCAGGCCGCTGCCGCCGCCGATCAGCGCGGGCACGCTGATCGAATGATGCGGCGCGACGAACGGCGGCACGGTGACCAGCGGTTCGGTCGGGGAGAGCGAACCGTCGATCGAATGAACCGCGGTGACCTGCAACGACTCTTCGGAGCTCAGTCGTGGGAGGAGGCCGGGGAGGCGTTTCGCCAGCATCGTCTTGCCCACCCCGGGAGGACCGGTCATGAGCAGGTGATGCCCGCCCGCAGCGGCCACCTCCAGTGCCCAACGCGCTTCCGGTTGTCCCACGACGTCGGCGAGGTCGGGTACTCGCGGCGGCTCTTGGGCGACGAACGGCTCGGGCCGGGTGAGTTCCCCTTCGCCCTTGAGCCAGTCCACGAAATCGCTCAGCCGGGCTACCCCGCCGATCTCCAGCCCGTCCACGAGGGCGGCTTCGAACAGCGATTCGGCGGGCACGACCGCGCGCCGGTATCCGGCGTTGCGCGCCGCCAGCAGCCCCGGCAGGACCCCGCGGACGGCACGCACCCTGCCGTCGAGGGCGAGTTCGCCGAGCAGCACGGTGTTCAGCAGTTTCGTGGCCGGAACCGACCCCGTCGCGGCCAGTACCGCCGCCGCGATGCCCAGGTCGTAGCCGGACCCCACCTTCGGCAGGTTCGCCGGAGACAGGCCGAGGATCACTCTTTCGTCCGGCCACGTCTGCCCCGAATTGCGGACGGCCGAGCGGACTCTGTCCTTGGCCTCCCTCAGCCCTGGGTCGGGCAGCCCGACCATCGTCACCTTCGGCGCCCCACCGCCGATGTCGGCCTCGATCTCGATCATCCTGCCGTCGACGCCGATGAGCGCGACGGACCAGGACTTCGACAGCGCCATTCAGAACGCCGCCTTGATGTGCCGCACCTTCGGCCGGGCATCGGGCCGGGCGACGATCGCGATGATGTCGTAGCGGACCGGGCACCAGCGGATCATGAACCTGCGCTGCCACTGGTGCGCGAGACGGCGGATGCGATCCGCCTTGGCCGGGGTCACCGCTTCGGCCGGAGTGCCGAAGCCCAGCCCCGTCCTCGTCTTCACCTCGCAGAAGATGAGGCGTTTCCGGTCCGTCGCGACAAGATCCAGTTCACCGTCCCGGCAGCGCCAGTTGCGGTACAGGACGACATACCCGGTCTTCTCCAGATGCCGGACGGCGAGTTCTTCGCCCCATCGGCCCAGCTCGATGTGCGGCGCCCCGGCGGGTGGCTGTTCGGCCGTGCTCGTCATCTCGATCCCCCTCAGCGATCATCACGGTGTGTGTGCGATCAACGCTGCCAGGGTGAGCGGCCGTCGAACAGGCTCGATTCGCCCGCCTGTGGACAACTGGGGTGTTGTGGATAACTCGGACGTCGCGGAGGGGTGCGAGCCGGAAATCGTCGGTGATCGTGCTAGGGAAACGTGAAGGCCCCCTTCAGGGCGTCCAGCGCTCTGAAGAGGGCCTTCACTTACTTCCGAAGATCAGCCGGAGAACGGACCTTCCTCCGGCAGCCGGAGATCCGGCTTGTCGAGTTCCTCGACGTTGACGTCCTTGAACGTGATGACCCGGACGTGCTTGACGAACCTGGCCGGCCGGTACATGTCCCAGACCCACGCGTCGGACATGCGGACCTCGAAGTACACCTCACCGCCACCGTCGCGCACCTGCACGTCGACGGCGTTGGCCAGATAGAATCGCCGCTCGGTCTCCACCACGTACGAGAACTGGCCGACTATGTCGCGATACTCGCGGTAAAGCGAGAGCTCCATCTCGGTCTCGTACTTCTCGAGATCCTCTGCGCTCATGAAATCCGCGCCCCTCCTCGCGATTCTGCTGACACTCCAGCGGCGGAGCGTTCATTGTTACCCACGTAGGGGCCGAGGGCACGTATCGGCACGCTCGGGTTTTCCAGTGCCGCGACGGTCAGCACGACCGGGTGAGGCGGCCGCGCCCGATGCGCGGCGGCCACGGTGGCCACATTGGCGTACGACCAGCGATGGACCGGACTCGGACCGTGCGTGTTCAGCGCCGCGCTGTGCTCGGACGTGCTGTACCCCTTGTGCACGTCGAAACCGTAGTGCGGGTGGACGTCGTGCAGGTCGCCCATGATCCTGTCCCGCGTGACCTTGGCCAGCACGGACGCCGCCGCCACGCAGGCGACGGCCTTGTCCCCCTTGATCACCGGGACGCTCGGGGCGGGCAGCCCGGACACGCGGAACCCGTCGGTCAAGACGTAGCCAGGGGTCTTCCGCAGCGCCGAAACGGCACGTCGCATGCCTTCGAGGTTCATGACGTGGATGCCGAACAAGTCGACCTCGGCCGCCGGGATGACGATGACCGCGTAGTCGACGGCACGCTGCACGACCCGGTCGTAGACCCTGTCGCGGGCCTTGGCCGTGAGGACCTTCGAGTCGGTTAGTTCGGGCAGCCGGGCGGCGTCGCCGGGACGCAGGACACAGGCGGCCACGACGAGCGGGCCGGCGCAAGCACCGCGCCCAGCCTCGTCGACCCCGGCGACGGGCCCGAGGCCCCGCCGGTCCAGCGCGCCCTGCAACCCCCAGAAGAGGTCGCCGCGCACCACTGCCCGCGGCGGCCGAAGCGGCTCGGCCGGTGTGAGCGGTACAGGAACTCTCAAGGCCTTACCGCCTCCGGTCGTCGACCGCCTTGCGCACTCCGGCCGACATCCGCCTGCCGAAGAAGACCACGGGCCACGCCGCGGCGATGCCGACGCCCAGGGGAAGCCCCTGCTGCCAGGCCGGCGCACCGAGTGCCAGCGGCTGCGCGTTCGCCTGCGGGTTGTGGTCCGAAACGCCACCCCAGCGGCCGGGCGGGAGCACGATGACGCGAGCCTTGCCGATGATGTTGTCCACCGGGACGGCGCCGTTGACGCCACCGCCGCCCTGGAACCGGGAGTCGCTCGAGTTGTTGCGGTTGTCGCCCATCACCCAGACGTATCCGGCGGGCACCTTGACCGGCTCGAACGTCTTCTCGGTGGGCGGCATGCCCTCTTCCCAGTGGACGTACGGCTCGTCGAGTGCCTTGCCGTCCACGACCACCCGGTTGTTGTCGCAACACTGCACCGTCTGGCCGCCGACCGCGATGATCCGCTTGACGAAGTCGCGCTCGTCCGGCGGCGCGAACCCGATCAGCGATCCGAGGGCGCGGAAGCCGGTGACGAAGATGTTGCCGGACTCCGGCGTCTCGATCTCGCCGACCCAGGCGGGCGGTCCCTTGAAGACCACCACGTCACCCGGGCCGGGATCGGTGAAGTCGTACGTGATCCGGTCGACCAGGATCCGGTCGCCCGTGCACCCGGAGCAGCCGTGCAGGGTGGTCTCCATCGATCCCGAGGGGATCATGTAGACCTTGGCGAGGAACTGCTGGATCAAGATCGTCAGCACGAGTGCGACGACGATCAGGATCGGCAGTTCCTTCCAGAACGACCGCTTCTTGTTGACCTTGCCGAATTTCTTGGAACCGGATCGGCCCCGGCGGGAGGCCCGGGTGGGGCGCTCCTCTTCGGGGCGATCGGGTTCGTCTTCGGAGGTGTTCTGGGACACGGGTTCGACCACGACGCCAGGTTACCTGTAACCGTGTGGCTACTCAGTTAGCCGAGGTCTTCTCGCGGTTTTCGCGGCGTTCCTTGATCTTGGCGGCCTTGCCGCGAAGCTCACGGAGGTAGTACAGCTTCGCCCGGCGGACGTCGCCGCGCTTGTAGACCTCGACCTCGGCGATGTTCGGCGAGTGCACCGGGAAGGTGCGCTCCACGCCGATGCCGAACGACACCTTGCGGACCGTGAAGGTCTCGCGGATGCCGCCGCCCTGGCGACGCAGCACGACGCCCTGGAAGATCTGGTTACGCTCGCGGTTGCCCTCGATGACGCGGACGTGAACCTTGAGCGTGTCGCCCGGTCGGAAGTCCGGGATGTCGGAACGCAGTGACTGCGCGTCCAGCGCGTCCAGGGTGTTCATCGGTGGTCCGTCCTCGTCTTCGTATGGCTTACGTGCAGCTTGGGCGCGCAGTGTCGGGCACTGCGACCTACCCGGGGGCTGATGGCGTTCCGGTGTACGGCGCCGGCTGTGAAGCCGCGCGTCCACTCACGCCAACCTGTCAAGTATTGCAGACCGGGACTCAGGTGCTCGACCCGGCCTCGCCGGTGCCCTCGTCCAACCGCTCGAGGACCCGGAGATCGTGCTTGTCGAGACTACCCTCCGGCAGCAGGCCGATCAGTTCGGGCCTGCGCCGTACGGTGCGTTCCAGTGCCTGGTCGCGGCGCCAGCGGTCGATCAGCGCGTGGTTTCCCGACCGCAGGACGTCCGGCACGGCGAGCTCGCGCCAGACCTCGGGCCGCGTGTAGCTGGGGCCTTCGAGGAGGCCGTCGGAGAACGAGTCCTCCTCGGCGGAGCGGGCGTTGCCGAGTACGCCGGGCAGCAGCCGGACGACGGCCTCGACCATCACCAGCACCGCGGCCTCGCCACCGACCAGCACGTAGTCGCCGATCGAGACCTCGTCGACGGGCATCCGCTGTGCGGCGTCGTCGATCACCCGCTGGTCGATGCCCTCGTAGCGGCCGCACGCGAACACCAGGTGTTCCTCGGCGGCGTACTGGTGGGCCATGGCCTGGGTGAACGGCCGTCCGGCGGGGGTGGGGACCACGAGGCGGGTGTTCTCACCGCAGACTTCGTCCAGGGCGGGACCCCAGATCTGCGGCTTCATCACCATGCCGGGCCCGCCGCCGTACGGGGCGTCGTCGACCGCGCGGTGGACGTCGTGCGTCCAGTTCCGCAGGTCGTGGACGCCGACCTCGATGAGGCCGCGGTCGATCGCGCGGCCGAGCAGCGCGGCGCGGAGCGGGTCGAGGTACTCGGGGAAGATCGTGACGACGTCGAGGCGCATCAGGCGTCCAGCAGGCCTTCCGGCGGGTCGAGGACCACGCGGCCGCCCGCGACGTCGACCGCCGGGACGATCGCCTTCACGAACGGGACCAGGACCTCACGTCCGTCGTGCTCGATCGACAGGAGTTCCCCCGCCGCCGAATGCACGATCTCGAGCACCTTGCCGACAAGCGTGCCGTCGGCGAGTTCGGCCCGCAGGCCTTCGAGTTCGTGATCGTAGAACTCGTCGGGGTCTTCGGTCGGCGGCAGCGTGGAGGTGTCGGCGATCAGCAGCGCGCCGCGGAGGGTCTCCGCGACGTCCCTGGTCAGCACCTCTTCGAAACGCACCAGCAGCCGCCCGCTGTGTTCGCGGGCGGCTGCGATGGTGAGGTTTCTGCTACTGCCGTCACGCAGCTTCGTCATGACGGCCGAACCGACCGCGAACCGCTGTTCCGGCGAGTCCGTGCGCACGTCCACCGCGAGTTCCCCGCGGATTCCGTGCGCCTTGGCGATCCGGCCGACTACGACGTCCATCTCGATCTGTCTCTTTGTCCCTGGTCAGCGATCGGTGTCGACGACGTCCACACGGACGCCGCGGCCACCGATGCCGCCCATGACGGTGCGCAGGGCTGTCGCGGTACGACCGCCCCGGCCGATCACCTTGCCGAGATCGTCGGGGTGCACGTGCACCTCGAGCGTGCGGCCACGACGCGTGGTCAGCAGCTCGACCCGGACCTCGTCCGGGTTGTCGACGATCCCGCGCACCAGGTGCTCGAGGGAGTCAGCGAGGAAGCTCACGCCTCGGCCTTGTCACCCTCGGCGGCCTCGGCCTTGTCGGCTTCCGCCTTCTTCGGGGCGGACTTCTTCTTCGGCGTGGTGGCCTCGGCCGAGGCCGAGTCACCGGCGGCGGCGAGCGCGGCGTTGAACAGGTCCTGCTTCGACGGCTTCGGCTCGGCGACCCTCAGGGTGCCCTCGGCGCCCGGCAGGCCCTTGAACTTCTGCCAGTCACCGGTGATCTCGAGGATGCGCTGGACCGGCTCGGTCGGCTGGGCACCGACGGACAGCCAGTGCTGGGCCCGCTCGGTGTCGACCTCGATGAAGCTCGGCTCTTCCTTCGGGTGGTACTTGCCGATCGTCTCGATGGCCTTGCCATCACGGCGGGTGCGCGCGTCGGCGACGATGATGCGGTAGTACGGCGCACGGATCTTGCCGAGACGCTGAAGCTTGATCTTGACGGCCACGGGTGTGGGTACTCCTCAGTTCTCTCTGATGCATGTGGAAGGCGCACGCCAGCCGAGTGGGGAACGGCTACGCACACCCGAAGGTCCGGAGCTCGGGCGCGGTGAGAGGGTCCGGCCAAAGCAGGCAAGCGAACATTCTGCCAGACGCCGACTGACTGTCAGAACGCGGCTATCCCGAGCGAGGCGAGCAGGATCGTCACGGCCGGGAGGAAGTTGTTCACCTGGTGGGCGACCACGCTGCCGAGCAGCCGTCCGGTGAACACCCTGGCCAGCCCGATCGGGATCGCGATCACCAGCAGCAACGTGGTGCGCAGCGGTTCGAGGTGGCTCGCCGCGAAAACGGCCGTGGAGACCAGGAACGCCACGATCCTCCCCCAGCGTTCCGTGCGCCACTGCAGCCGCTCGACGGCGCCCCACAGGAGGCCGCGGTAGATGATCTCCTCGCAGATCGGCCCGACCAGCCACAGGTAGATGAACATCACGACGGCCGCCGAAACCGACATCCGCCGGTCTTCCACGAGCGCGCTGATCGCCGAGGTCGCGTTCTCGTTGCCCACCAGCTGCGTCCAGGCCCACGCGGCGAGCGAGGTGAACCCGAGCCCGAGCACTCCGAGCTTGAGGCCGACCTTGACGTCGGCCCAGCTCCAGCCGATCCGCAGGTCGATGACCGGGCCGTTGCCGCGCAGCCGGGTGATCAGCAGCGCGACCCCGGCGGCGATCATCGTCGGCACCATCGTGCCCAGCAACACCATGCGCATCGGCAGGGGCTGGCCGGGCTGGACGTCGCCGAGCAGGACGCTGATGAACGCCGCCGACGCCAGCAGGACAGCCTCCACCAGCAGGAAGGCCCCGAATCCCCAGCGATGCGACGGTGGCGTGGCGGGCTCGGCCACCTCACCTCCGGCGATGAGTTCGTCCGGCGGCGCGGCCTCGGGGATCGGCTCCCTGGGCTGAGATACGGTCACGCCGATCCTCCGGTGATCGTTCGGTTACTCACAGACTCTAACCGCCTCGAGCGGCGATCACCTCGCCGCGAAGAGCAATACAGCCGGTGGGAGGTTGTTGGCCGCGTGCGCGATGACGGCCGCGCTCACCCGGCCGGAAAGATAGCGCGCGAGGCCGATGGCGATGCCCTGGCCGAACAGCGCGATCGTGCGCGCGGCCTCCCCGTGCAGCTGGGCGAACACCAGCGCGGTGACCAGCAGGATCACCCACGAGGGCAGCCGGTGGAAGCCCATCGCGTTCCAGAGCGTGCCGCGGAAGAGCAGTTCTTCGGTGACCGGGGCGGCGAGGACCACGATGACGGCGGCCAACACCAGCCAGACGGTGTCGCCTTCGGCGGTGCCGGAAAGTTCGGTGATCGGGCTGGGCGAGACGTCGGAGAAGGTCCTGTCGTCGCCGTCGGTCCCGTACACGGCG
Source organism: Amycolatopsis speibonae (assembly GCF_042647925.1). Taxonomy (NCBI): domain Bacteria; kingdom Bacillati; phylum Actinomycetota; class Actinomycetes; order Pseudonocardiales; family Pseudonocardiaceae; genus Amycolatopsis; species Amycolatopsis speibonae. The sequence continues at coordinate 34,240 of NZ_JBHRWK010000036.1, read as the reverse complement.
AGCAGGAGCAGGTTGAGGAGATAACCGGCGGCGAGCGCGGCCGCTCCGCAGGCGAGCCCGATCCGGACGTCGCGCCAGGTGGGCTTGAGCCCGAAGTCCGTGCTTAGTCCCTGCCCCCAGACGCGGGAGCCGACCGCGGGGCCGAGGCCGAGTACGAGGGTCGGCAGGAACGCGAGGATCAGCAGCGGGCCGACGTCACGGAGTTCGAGCGGGTCGTAGCCGCCGAAGCGGCCTGACATCACGAAGCTCATGACGAGCGTGACGAAGTGGTACCCGGCGATGCCCGCGAAGAACGCTACGAATCCCCAGTGCGCTCCGAGCACCAAACGCTCGCGAGCCTGCCCGTCGTCCACCACGCCTCCACGCTAAGTGCCGCTCCGGTCACGGGTGGAGTCGGGTCAGGCGTAGATCTTGCCACGCAGGACGACGTGACTCGGATGCCGTAGCACCGCGAGATCCTCACGCGGATCGGACGGGTAGACGAGCAGGTCGGCCGAAGCGCCATCGACGATCCCGGGCACACCGAGCCACTCGCGAGCCGCCCACGAAGCCGACGCCAGCGCCTGCTCGGCGGACATGCCCGCCTTGTGCAGCGCCTCGATCTCGTCGACGAGCCTGCCGTGCTCGACCATCCCGCCCGCGTCGCTCCCGGCATACACCTGGACACCGGCCTCGATCGCCGTCGAGACCATGTCGCCGACGCCCGCGTGCAGCGCGCGCATGTGATCGGCGTAGACCGGGTACTTTCCGGCCTTGTCGGCGATCCCGGGGAAGTTCTCGATGTTGATCAGGGTCGGCACGAGGGCGATCCCGCGGTCGGCGAGGACGCCCAGCTGGTCCGACGAGAGTTCCGTGCCGTGTTCGAGGCAGTCGATGCCCGCGTCGATCAAGCCCGGCAACGCGGCCTGGCCGAACACGTGCGCCGTCACCTTGGCGCCCTCGGCGTGCGCGACCGCGATGGCCTCGGCGAGGACGTCGTCGGGCCACAGGGGCGCGAGATCGCCGACGCCGCGGTCGATCCAGTCGCCGACGAGTTTGACCCAGCCGTCGCCGTCACGGGCCTGTTCGGCGACCGCCTTCGGCAGCTCGGATGGGTCTTCGAGTTCGATGCCGAGGCCGGGGATGTAGCGCTTGCGCAGGGCGAGGTGCCGTCCGGCGCGGATGATCCGCGGCAGGTCGGCGCGCGCCTGCAACGGCCGGACGTCGATCGGCAGCCCGCAGTCGCGGATCAGCAGCGTCCCGGCGTCGCGATCGGTGATCGCCTGTTCGGTGGCCTCTTCGAGGGTCGTCGCGCCGCCGGCCCCGATTCCGGGATGGCAATGCGCGTCGACCAGTCCGGGAACGAGAAAGCCTTCCCGGACAACGGTTTCCGCTCCGGCGACCGGTTCGCTGGTGATCCGGCCGCCGGTGACCCACAGCTCGCGGTGCTCGCCGTCCGGTAGGACGACCCCCGCCAGATGCAGCGCCTCCACGGGCTACTTGTCCTTCGGCAGCTTGAACTTCTTCGGGTCGAACCCGGGTACGTCGTTCATGCCGCCGAGCTGGGAGAGGTCGGGCATCCCGCCCCCGGGACCGCCGGGCATCCCGCCCGGGGGCAGCATCGGCATGCCGCCAGGGAAGCCGCCGCGGACCTTGGGCTGTGTCGGGCCGCGCCCCTTGCCCTTCTTCCCCTTCTTGCCCTTGCGGGTCTTGCTGCCGCCGCCTCCGCCGCCGAAGCCGAACCGGCCCGCCATCTGCGCCATCATCTTGCGCGCCTCGAAGAAGCGGTTGACCAGGTCGTTGACGTCGCGGACGGCGACACCGGACCCCTTCGAGATCCGCACGCGGCGCGAAGCGTTGATGATCTTCGGGTCCGCGCGCTCGGCGGGGGTCATGCCGCGGATGATCGCCTGCAGCTTGTCGAGCTGCTTGTCGTCGACCTGCGCGAGCTGGTCCTTCATTTGCCCGGCGCCGGGCAGCATGCCGAGCAGGTTGCCGATCGGGCCCATCTTGCGGACCGCGAGCATCTGCTCGAGGAAGTCTTCGAGGGTGAGCTGGCCGCTGCCGAGCTTGGCCGCCGTCTGCTCGGCCTTCTCCTGGTCGAAATGCTGTTCGGCCTGCTCGATGAGGCTGAGCACGTCACCCATGCCGAGGATCCGGCTGGCCATCCGGTCCGGGTGGAAGAGGTCGAAGTCTTCGAGCTTCTCGCCGTTCGACGCGAACAGGATCGGCTGGCCGGTGACCTGGCGGACCGACAGCGCGGCACCACCGCGGGCGTCACCGTCGAGCTTGGTGAGCACGACGCCGGTGAAGCCGACGCCGTCGCGGAACGCCTCGGCCGTGGTGACCGCGTCCTGACCGATCATCGCGTCGACGACGAACAGCGTCTCGTCCGGGGAAACGGCGTCGCGGATGTCCGCGGCCTGCTTCATCAGCTCTTCGTCGACACCGAGACGGCCGGCGGTGTCGACGAGGACGATGTCGTGCTGGGCACGCTTGGCCTCGTCGATGGCGCGGCGGGCGACGTCGACCGGGTCACCGACGCCGTTGCCGGGCTCGGGCGCGAACGTGGCGACCCCGGCCCGCTCGCCGACGACCTGCAGCTGCGTGACCGCGTTGGGGCGCTGGAGGTCACAGGCGACCAGCAGTGGCGCGTGGCCCTGCTTCTTCAGCCACATCGCGAGCTTTCCGGCGAGCGTCGTCTTACCGGCACCCTGGAGACCCGCGAGCATGATGACCGTCGGCGGGTTCTTCGCGAACGTGAGCCGCCTGGTCTCGCCGCCGAGGATGGTGACGAGTTCCTCGTTGACGATCTTGATGACCTGCTGCGCCGGGTTCAGCGCGCCGTGCACCTCGGCGCCCTTGGCGCGTTCCTTGATCCGGGCGATGAAGTCCTTGACCACCGACAGCGCGACATCCGCCTCGAGCAGCGCGATACGGATCTCGCGCGCGGTGGCGTCGATGTCGGCGTCGGAGAGCCTGCCCTTGCGAGACAGGGTCTGCAGGGCGGACGTGAGCCGATCGGAGAGGGTGTCGAACACGGGTGTGCACGCTCCAGCTGGGTCGTTGTGGCTTGCCGGTACGGACCGACGGCTTCCCAGGGTAGTCGGTGTCCGAGGCCGGGGGTTGACGCGGTGACGACCTCGCCTATTCGCTTTCCCCCGCCAGGTCCCCGGTCGCGTCTTTCCCGGCCGCGGTGGTGCGCCCCAGGAAATCGGCGATCAGGTCCAGTTCGGCGTCGGTGTAGCCGTCGCAGAGGTCGTCCATCTTCGCGTTCATCCCGGCCAGGTGCCGGTACATCTCGCGGTCACGATCGCCGGTCACCGAGACGACGACCGCGCGGCGGTCGACCGCGTCCGGCGGACGGTCACGGGTGACCCAGCCCGCGCGTTGCAGCCGGTCCAGCACCCCGGTCATGGTGGCCGGGTGCAGGCCCGCCTGCTTCGCGAGCGCGCTCGGGCTCAGCGGACCGTGCAGGTTGAGCAGTTCGAGACAGTCGAAATCCACCGGCTTGAGCGCGACCTTGGCGCTGAGCTGGTGGTTGAAGAGCGCGAACTGGTTGTTCAGCTCGCGCAGCGCCCCTTTGATCCCGGTGACCTTCCGTCGCCGAGGTCGGCCATCGGGTGTTACGAAAGTCATATGATCTCGTTCCCATGCTCACAGGTGATACGGTTTTCATATTGTATGACAACCGATAAGGAGATGGGTCATGTACCTGATCACTGGGGCCGGCGGCTTGGTGGGGCGGCCGCTGATCGCCAAGCTCGTCGAGGCTGGAGCGCACGTACGAGCCATAACCCGCGACGCCGAAGCCGCATCCGGATGGCCTTCCGGCGTCGAAGTCGTCGAAGGGGATCCGTCGGTTCCCGACAGCATCGCCCCCTTCATGGCGGGCGTCACCGGGATCTTCCTGCACTCCCGGGCGGCGGCCGCCGCCCCCTCGGACGTGCTCGCGCTGGCGAAGCGACACGGCGTGCGGCGAGTGGTCGCGTTGTCGGCCACCAACGTCGACGAACCGGCGGAGCACCAGCCGTCGCGGTTCCAGGGCGACCGGAACAAGGAGGTCGAGCAAGCCTCCGTCGCCAGTGGGCTGGACTGGGTGAGCGTGCGGGCGTCCTTCTTCGCGGCCAACACCCGGCTGACCTGGGCGGGCCAGATCAGCGCCGGCGACGTCATCTACGGCCCGTTCGCGAACTTCGCCGAAGCGCCGCTGCACGAACAAGATCTGGCCGACGTACTGGCCCGCGCCCTGCTGACCGACGAGTTCACCGGCCGGAAACTCGAGCTGACCGGCCCGCGATCGCTCACCCACGCGGAAATGGTCGAGGTGATCGGCACGGTGCTCGGCAAGACCTTGCGGTATCAGGAAATCCCGGCGGACGCGGCCGCCGAGACCATGATCGCGCGCGGCTTTCCGGAAGCCTTCGCCGAAGCGTTGATGAACAGGTACCGGCGGCTCGCCGGGCAGCCCGGCCTCGTCACCGACGGCGTGGCCGAAGCGCTCGGACGCCCGCCGCGGAGCTACGCGGACTGGGTCACGGACAACGCTTCGGCGTTCCAGGCTTGACGCAGACAGGGCTCCGGGACCGGCCGCCCCTCGCAGACCGGTACCGGAGCCCCTACGGAAGGCTCGCCTCCCCGCGAGCCGACCGTAAGCACACTTGGCGAGCTTCGCGGGATTCGGTCTCGCCGGACCCCCAGTACCTGGCGACTTCCGCTTCCCGCGTTCTCTCCTCGCGATGGGCATAACAATGCCCGGTCACCACGGGGTCACGGGAGCGTGAAGACCCTCAACTGTCCCTGGGTAGAACTACTCAACCGGTTTTGGTGGACGACGAGGCCCGCTTCGCCCGCGTCCGCGCCTGGCGTGCTTTCTCCGCCGCTTCCTTGGCCTTCTCGACCGGGGCTCGGTCGGCCTCGACGGAGCTCTGCTGCAGGGCCGCCAGCAGGCGCGTCACCCCTTCCGCCTGTTCGGCGGCGGTCGGCTGGAGGACGTCGTCCCCGTCGAGTTTGGCCTGGATGAGCGCTTCGAGCGCTTCACGGTAGCGATCGGTGTACCGGCCGGGGTCGAAGTCCTGCGTGAGGTCTTCGATCAGCGAAACCGCGTTCCGCAGTTCTCCGCGCCGCAAGTCGACGTCCTCGTGCAGGAACGGGAAGTCGGGCCGCCGGATCTCGTCGGGCCACAGCATCGTCTCGAGCACGATCACCTGGTCACGCACGCGCAGCGCACCCAGCGTCTCGCGCCGGCGCAGCGTCACCTTCACGATCGCGATCCGCCCGGTCTGCTGCAGCGCCTCACTCAGCAGCACGTACGGCTTGGTACCCGCCGGCTCCGGTTCCAAGTAGTAGCTGCGCGCGAAGTACATCGAGTCGACCTGCTCGGCGGGGGTGAAGCCGATGACGTCCATCGACTGGGTGGTCGGCGCGAGCAGCGAAGCGAAGTCCCGGCCGGTGAGCAGGACGACGTCACCGCTGGGAACGGAGTGTCCCTTGGCGATCTCGGCCGCGGGCACCTCGGCACCGTCGACCTCGCAGACCCACTTCACCCGCACCCTGCCGCCGTCCGGCTCGTGCACCTGATGGAGGGGGAGGTTGTGCTCTTCGGTCGCGCTGTACGCCTTCACCGGAACGGCGTAGGTCCCGAATCCGATCGTGCCTTTCCACACCGCTCGCATGGCCCACCTCCGCCTGGTCAGCGTATCCACGCGCCGAAGCGGCGGGACAGCTACAAACGGGTGTCAGGGGCGACTGATTCGCTCACACATTCGAATGACGGACGCGATTCGGCGAGTGCTTCGGCCGAACAGTCGACAGCGGTGGCGGCCGCTCGGAGTACTTCGGCGACGACCTCGACGTCGACCATCGGGGCGGTGGCCAGCGCGCCTTCGCCGCCCACCTCGACCCGGCCCGCCATGCCTTCGAGCGCGATGGCCAGCGCCTGCTGGCCCGCGACGAGATGCCGGATCACCTTGAGCAGCTCGGGCACTGTCGCGGCGGTGCCGGACGCGTTCAGGGAGACGGCGAGGTCGTCCGCGCACGCCCGGAAATGAGAAGCGACGACTGTCGGCGGCAGTGTGATCCGCTGTGGTCCTGGCGAGTTCTGCTCATGACCCAGCACGCGATCACCGCCCTCCGGAGCCTTCGGGTTTCGACCGCGCACATCCTGCCACCGTCACCCTCCGCACTTCGCGCGACACCCCGGGGCGGGAGCAAGGGACCTTCGCTCCCGCCCCGGGGGCCGTCAAGAAGCGGCCGCCAGCAGCGCGGCTTCGATCTTCGAGCGCCACGCCTGATCGACCTTGCCCGTCCGCGGCGCGACGGCGAACGAGTCGACGACCGCGCCGCCGAGCGTGGCCACCTTCGCCCAGCGCACCTCGGCCTCGCATCGGCGCAGCGCGCCCGCGACCCGGTACAACAGCCCGATCCGGTTCGCGGCCCGCAGTTCCACCACGACCGTGTCCCGCCCGCTGGTCTCGTCGTCGAACCAGATCACCTTCGCTCCGGCCGAAGGCGTCTCGCCACCGCCGTAGTCCCGTTCCTTCGCCGCGAGCCGCTGGGTGAGCGGCAGCGTCCCGGCCACCGCCCTCGCGAACTGTTCCCGCAGCAACGTGACGTCGGGCAGCGAGCCGAACTTCGGTGACGCCGTGAAGACGCCCGCCCGTCCCCCGTCGTGCCCGCGCAGCACCGCCGCGTGGACCTCCAGGGAGTTCAGCGCGAGCACTCCGGCGGCGGGCGCCAGCAGTTCGGCGCGGGCCGGGACCGCGAGCACCACGGTCACGACCTTGCCCACGGCGGTTATCCGCACTTCCCCGCGGCCGGACGCGACGGCTTCGGCGACGAGCTCTCGTTGCTCGGCGCCCATCGGCTCCGGCGGCAAGAAACCCTTGCCGTGCAAGGCTTCCTCGCAGCCGGACACGAGTTCGGCGAGCAGGCGGGCCTTCCAGTCGGTCCACACGCCCGGCCCGGTGGCCAGCGAATCGGCCGTCGTCAGCGCGTGCAGCAGTTCCAGCAGGACGAGGTTGTCGTCGAGCGTCTTGGTCACGCGCTGGATCGTGGCCGGATCGCTGATGTCCCGCCGCGTCGCGGTGTGCGGCAGCAGCAGGTGATGCCGGACCATCGCCGCCACCAGCGCCGAGTCGGTCTCCGTCAACCCGAGCCGGGCCGCCACCTGGGCACTGATCTTCGCGCCGAGTTCGGAATGGTCCGCCTCGCGCCCCTTGCCGATGTCGTGCAGCAGCGCGCCGATCAGCAACAGGTCCGGCCGGGAAACGGTGGTCGTCAGCTTCGACGCCTCGACGGCTGCGCGGACCAGATGCCTGTCAACGGTCCACGAATGCACCGGCGACCTCGGCGGGAGATCCCGCACCGCTCCCCACTCGGGGAACAGCCGCGCCCACAGGCCGGTGCGGTCGAGCGCCTCGACGGCGTCGACCAGCCCCTCGCCCGCGCCGAGCAGTTCCACCAGCGCCTTGAGGGCGTCAGCGGGCCACGGCGCGCGTAGTTCCGGCGCGGTCTCGGCGAGTGCCCGCAGGGTCCCGTGCGAAATGGGCCGCCGGATCCGGGCCGACGCCGCGGCGACCCGCAGCAACAGTGCCGGATCCTTGGCGGGCACCGCGTCCCGTGCCAGCGCGACCTCGTTCCCGTGCAGGACGACGCCTTCGTCGAGCGGCGTCCGCGCCGGCCGCCGCCCGAACCGCGCCTTGGGCGGTTCCACAGTGGACCGGAGCGCGACGTCGACCGCGTACGCGATCGTCCGCCCGACACCGGAAAGCTTGCGTGCCAAGGTGAACCTGTCGCCGAACCCGAGTTCGCCCGCGACCGTCCCGGCCTCCGGCGCGCTGAGGATGTCCCGCTCCCGGCGCAGTTCCTTGCGCAACTCCGTCCGGACGTCGAGCAGCAGGCTCTTGGCCGCCAAGAGTTCCTCGCCGGGCCTGGCTGTCAGCTGTGCCGCCGCCAGCGCCTCCAAGACGGCGAAGTCGCGAAGCCCGCCTCGGCCGTGCTTGAGATCCGGCTCGGCGGACTGCGCGATCTCACCGCTGCGGGCCCAGCGCTGGTGCACCGCCTCCGACAGCTCGCCCACCCGCTTCCGGGTGGTCCGCCGCCACTGGTCCCGGGCCGCGGCAGCCAGCCTGGCGGTGATCTCGGCGTCCCCGGCGAGGTGGCGGATGTCGAGCAGCCCCATCGCGGTCCGCAGGTCCTCGGACGCGACCTTCAGCGCCTCACCCGGGGTGCGGACCGAGTGATCGAGGCCGATCTTGGCGTCCCACAACGGGTACCAGATCGCGTCGGCGATCTCGCCGACACGGGAGTTGCCGTTGTGCAGCAACAACAGGTCGAGGTCGGAGAAGGGCACCAGCTCGCGGCGACCGAGGCCGCCGACGGCGGCCAGCGCGACACCGGGTTCAGCGGTGTCGACGCCGGCCGCCGTGGCGCCCTTGCCCAACCAAAATTCGTAGAGGTCGACCAGGGCCGCCCGCAAAGCGGCCGCTCCCAGTCTCCCGTGCCTGCCCTCGAGCAACCGCTCGGTGGCCTTGACCAGCTCACCCCCGTCGGCCATCCCTGACGCCTATAGCGCAGTGCTCATCATGTGGCGCGATCGCGAACGCGTAGCCGGGTCGCTCGTTGGCATGTGTTCCTCACCTTCAGCTGTACGGCGACCCGCCTCCGCGTTAGCGAGCCCTTCGGGCGAAGCGCCGTTCTGGTCGATTCCAAGACGCGGCGCACGCCGAGCGTCAAAGGGCGTCCGAGCCGCGCTCGCCGGTGCGTACCCGGATGACCGTCTCCACCGGCGTCACCCAGATCTTCCCGTCGCCGATCTTGCCGGTGTGGGCGGCCGTGGTGATCGCGTCGAGGACCTTCTCGACATTGGCGTCGTCAGTGACGACCTCGACCCTCAGCTTCGCCACGAAGTCGACGGAGTACTCCGCGCCCCGGTAGACCTCCGTGTGGCCCTTCTGCCTGCCGTAGCCCTGCACCTCGCTGACCGTCATGCCGAGCACGCCCAGCTGTTCCAGCGCGGAACGGACGTCGTCGAGCGTGAACGGCTTGACGATCGCGGTGATCAGCTTCATGCCTTGCTCTCCTCGAGTTTCGTGGCCGCGTGTCCGGTGGGCGCCTTGACCGGGATGCCGGTCGGCTGGCCGAGGCCGCCGCCCGAACCGGTGAAGTCGTACGCGCTCTCCGCGTGCTGGGCCTCATCGATACCACTGACCTCATCCTCCGCGCTGACGCGGAACCCGCCGAGCTTCTTGATCACCCAGCCGATGACGAAGGTGAGCACGAACGAGTACACGAGGACGGCGCCCGCCGCCGCTGCCTGCTTGCCGAGCTGGCCGAGGCCGCCGCCGTAGAACAGGCCGTCGACGCCGAGCGAGTTGACGCTGGTGGTGCCGAAGAAACCGATGAGCAGCGTACCGACGAGGCCACCCACGAGGTGGACGCCGACGACGTCGAGGGAGTCGTCGAAACCGAAGCGGAACTTGAGGCTGATCGCCAAGGCGCACAGGGCACCGGCGATGAGGCCGATGGCGATGGCACCCAGCGGGCTGACGAACCCGGCCGCCGGGGTGATCGCGACGAGACCCGCGACGGCACCGGAAGCGGCGCCGAGGGTGGTCGGCTTGCCGACCTTGATCTGCTCGATGATCAGCCAGCCGAGGATCGCGGCCGCGGTCGCGACGGTGGTGTTGGTGAACGCGACGGCGGCGAGGTCGTTGGCGGCCAGCGACGAACCGGCGTTGAAGCCGTACCAGCCGAACCACAGCAACGCGGCGCCCAGCAGCACGAACGGCACGTTGTGCGGGCGTCCGGTGCCCTTGGGCCAGCCCTTGCGCTTGCCGAGCACGATCGCGAGCGCCAGCCCGGCCGCACCGGCGTTGATGTGGACCGCGGTACCGCCGGCGAAGTCGAGCGCCTTGAGCTGGTTGGCGATCCAGCCGCCGACCGAATCGGCGCCGATGAAGCCGTTGAACGAGAACACCCAGTGCGCCACCGGGAAGTACACGATGGTCACCCAGACCGCGACGAACAGCGTCCAGCCCCAGAACTTGGCGCGGTCGGCGATGGCACCGGAGATCAGCGCGGGCGTGATGATCGCGAACATCAGCTGGAACATCACGAAGGCGAACAACGGCAGCCCGTCCGCGCCGGGCCAGGCGACCTCGGGCGCGGTGTCGGTCGCGGCGGTCGCGAACCCGGCGAGTTTGCCGGAGATGTTCGAGAGACCGGCGAAATCGAAGTTACCGAGCAGCCCACCGCCCAGGTCGTTGCCGAACGCCATCGTGAAGCCGTACAGCGTCCAGAGGACACCGACTACGGCCAGCGCGATGAAGTTCATCATCAGCATGTTCAAGACGCTCTTCGCGCGGACCATGCCGCCGTAGAAGAACGCCAATCCCGGTGTCATGAGCATGACCAGCGCGGCGCTGATCAGTACCCATGCCGTGTCTCCTGCGTTCAGCACAATCTTCCTCCCGTGCCTGGGGTGTACTGCGCAGGAATCTTTGGGCCGGGGTGTTTCCTCGGGCCGCGATTCAGGTTTCACCCGCGTGAACTGTCGGTACGGCGTTGTTACGTGCAGGTTTCCGGTGACCCGGTGCGTTCTGTCCGGTTGCGAAACGTCGTGGTCGAATATGCCCATGAACGCGCATGAGCACGGCAATGACCCACTGCCACCGGAGATCGTCCGGTCGCTGCTGTGCTCGGTCTGCGGTGGCCCGGTCGGGGCAGCCGATCGCACGGTGCGTTGCGGACGGGGCCACTCGTTCGACGTAGCGAAGCAGGGTTACGTCAATCTTCTGCACGCGCGCATCCCGGCCGGTACGGCGGACACGGCGCCGATGGTCGCGGCGCGCGTCGACCTCCTCTCTTCGGGTGCCTATCTCCCTCTCGCCGACGCCCTCGCGAAGGTGGCTTCGGAGCATGTCGAGAGCGGGCTGATCATCGACGCCGGCGCGGGCACGGGGTACTACCTCGCGCACGTGCTCGACGCCGTCCCCGACGCGTACGGACTGGCGCTCGACGTCTCCGCCGTCGCCCTGCGCCGGGCCGCCCGCGCACACGCGCGCGCGGGCGCGGCCGTGTGGAATCTGTGGGAACCCTGGCCAGTGGCGGACTCGAGCGCTTCACTGATCCTCAACGTCTTCGCACCCCGCAACGCCCCTCAGTTCCACCGCGTCCTGACCGCGGACGGGCTGCTGGTCGTCGCGACGCCGAACCCCGGGCACCTCCGGGAACTGGGCGACCTGGTGATCTCCGTCGACGGTGGCAAGGACGCGCGGCTGGCCGAAACCCTCGGCGAGCGTTTCAGCCGAGCGGAACGGCGCGATGTCACCCAGCAGGTGACGCTGTCACCCGCCCAGATCCGCCAGGTCGTCGAAATGGGCCCGAGCGCGCACCACCTCCACCGCGACGGACGCCGCGAACGCCTCGACGCGATCACCGACCCGGTGGAGGTCACCACCTCGTTCAGCGTCACGCTGTACCGGCCGGTGCCCTGATGGAGGCGCCCGCGACCCTGCTCGCCGACGCCGCCTGGGTCAGCGCCCGCATCGGTGGCGCCGCGAAACTCTACGGTTGCTCACGGCCTGAAGTCCTCGGCACGATCTGGTGGTACTCGCTGTCCTCGGTCCTCGTCGCCCCATCGGTGGAATCCCTCGTGCGCGACGGCTCCCCTCTGGACCCGTCGCTCGACGCCGTCACGATCGACCTCGTCCCCGACGGCCGCTTCACCGGAGCCCGATCGTCACGGGGCCTCACCGGCGGCCTGACCGAACTCGGCGAGGCGTTCGCCACGACGCTGGGCACGGCGATCGGCACGATCGCGGACGTCACCGGGGCGAATCCGCGCGCGCTGGGCGCGATCGCGACGGATTCGATCGGCAACCGCCTCCTGTGGACCGGCGACACCGAACGGGCGATCACGCTGGCGGCGCCGCTCGTGGCCGCGATCGGACTCGGGATGCCGGAGCCGCGGTTCTCCCGGATCGGGCGGAACACCGTGGTGCGCCGAGCTTCCTGCTGCCTGATCTACGAAGCGGGCAATCCTAAATGCGCCAGCTGTCCTCGGCAGACACCGGAAGAACGGGACCGGCGGCTTCGTTCCGCGCTCGGTTAGTTCAGGTGCTGTTGACGGGGGGCACAGTGGTCGTGAGTGACAAGTGCCGTTCTAACGCGACTTGCCACTCACGACCATCTGTACCCACGCCTCTGACCGCTATTTCGCCGAAGTGCTCACCGTGAACGGCAGCCACCCGACGGTGACGCCGTTCGCCGGGGACACCGGCATCCGCCAGTTCTGGCAGCCACGACCGGGAATCCGGTCCCAGATGAACAGCGGCGCTCCCTGGGCGGCGGTGCAGCCCTGGTCCAGCAGTTTGCCCGCGTTCTGGACGGCGTACCGGTAGACCCCCGTGCCGACGGTCTGCGGTTCGATCGTCCACTTCTGGCACGCGCCCGCGACCCGGTCGTAGGTGGTCACCGGGTTCCCGCTGGCCGTGCTGCAGCCGGTGTTGTCCAGCACCTGCCCGGAATGCTTGGCGCGGAACTGGTAGTAGCCGTCACCGGTACCCCACGGGAAGAACTTCTGGCAGTCCGCGCCGTTCGACGGCCACTGCTGCACCTTGGTCCCGTTGTTCCAGCCGCACGCGGCGACGTCGGCGTAGAGCCCGCTCGACACCGCTTGCAGCGAGACCCAGGCGTCGTCCGCGAACTCCCCGCCCGGGTCGAACGTGGTGGCCCGGAACCGGTAGCTGTGGTTCTCCTGCAGCAATCCCGGCGGCACCGTCCAGGTCGCCGTGCTGCCGGACGGGACGTCCCACTGCCAGTAGTCCCCGATCATCGTTTCGCCCTCGTAGACGTAGAAGACCGCGGTGACGTTGCCGCCGTCGGGGTCCGTCGGCGTGAAGCGCAGCGTCGGGGTGAGGGACTTCGTGTGGGTGACACCGCCGATGTCGACGCGGTCGGAGATGTCGTGCCCGGCGGCGGGATTCGGCCGCTGGTTCCGGTACGTCACCTCGAGGTACGGCGACTTGCCGCCTTCGCTGGACGAGAACTTCTTCCAGCCGAACGAATCCGCCTCGTTCTCCGCCTTCAGCACCATCGAACCGGTCGTGACCCCCGCGCCGGCCCAGGCGCCGACCAGGTTCGCGATCGGGGTCCGGACCCAGTCCGCCGCGCAGGTCGCGCTGTAGCCGCGGGTCGCGTTCGTCGTCGCCCAGCGGGTGTAGGGCTGCGGCTGGTTCGCCCAGCGGGTTCCGGTGCTCACCTGCGCCGTGTCCCAGATCTCCCAGTTGCGGGGCGAGCACGAGTAGGAATGGTTGGCCCACAACGACAACGTGGCCGACTCGATCTCCGCGCCGCGGAATCGCGACACATCGAAGTGAAGGTACGACCGGGCTTTCGTGGCTCCGCCGTCATAGGTGCCGATGCGGAGTTCGGTGGCGCCGGACTGGTCGGTGTCCGCGATGTTCGACTGCGTGAAGGTGTCGAAGTTCGTCCACAGCGAGACACCGGGATCGACGATGACCGGATACGCCCGCGCCGGATCGGCGAAGTACCCCGCGTCCGGCGTCACGTCCAGGCCGAGGGTGCCGCGTTCCTTGGCGGACATCACCTTCCCGACCTTCACCTTCGCGGCCGGATCGCCGCTGCGCTGGTCGACCCGCGAGTCCCACATCTCGGCGGCGGGCACGCTGCCCACCACCGCGCCGGAGGCGGTGACGAGTTGCGTGTTCCCGTCCGCGTCGGTGCGCGTGGTGAGCCCGGCGGCCCGCAGTGGGAGGGCGAAGGTCAGCGGACGATCAGGACGGCGCTTGACGACGAAGAACTGCTCGAACCCGGTCCGTGTGGCCTTGACCTGCAGGTCGACGCCGGGCTGGACCTCCGGATAGGTGGCGACCTCACCGGTCAGCACCGGTTCGGGCAGCTTGCCCGGGTACTGCAGGGTGACCTTCCCGTCCCTGCTTTGCACCGTGGCGAGATCCCCGCTCGCGCCTCCCAGCACGAGGTCCCGCGGATGCGCCTTCGGCCGGATGAGACCGTCCGCGCCCTTGACCAGGGTCAGGTCGACCGGGACCCAGTCGCCGCCGCGGCGGACGTGGACCGGACCACCGTGCACCTGGGTGGTGCGGGAGCCGTCGGGATTGGCGAAGGTGGCCGAGTTCTCCGTACGCTCGGAGAGGATTTCGACCGGTTTGTTCTGCGCACGCGCCACGGTTTCGGGCGTCGTCGCTTGCGCGGGAGCGGTGAACAAGGCGCTCCCGGCCAGGCACGCGGCAACGAGCGCGAGGCCCCGCCGCGGGATTCTTCGGGTTTCGGCTGGCACTTCGATCTCCCCAGTCGTGGGTGACAAGTTGACACATCGCTTACGCATGTCACACCCACGGGGTTGCCCGCCGCTTCGAAAAATCCGGACGCGTGAGAAGGTGGCGGTATGGTCAAACCGACGCCGCTGCAGCTCAGGAACATCGTCATGGCAGTGCTCATGGCGGGTGCCCTGGTGTGGAACCTGTCCATCAGCGGCGCTTGGTGGCTCACCGCGATCTTCTCGATCGGGATCGTCCTGTCGCTGTTCTCCGCGTACCTGAACCGGCCCGGCGCTCAGCCCTGAGCGCCCTCGAAGCGCGCGGCGACATCGGCACGGCCTCGCTCGGAAAGCGCTCCGAAGAGGCGTAGGCGCGCCATCCCGCCATCGGGGTAGATGTCGAGACGGACTTCGGTCACTTCAGGTCCCGAAGCCAGTACGAACCGGTGCCGCGTGTCCGGCTGCAGACGCGTCTTCGGCAACAGTTCGACCCACTCGCCGTCGCCGTCCCGGCCGCTCAGCGCCGCCCAACCAGGCGCGTTGCCCTTGAGGTTGCTGTTGTCGAACTCGGCGAACCGGACGACGCCCGCCCCGGCCAGCCGGACGGTGACCCAGTCGTTCCCGTCGTCCCGGCGCCGCGCCGTCTCCCAGCCCTCGGCCTGATGCGCCGCGAGCCCTGGCGAGAAAAGGTTGTTGGGCGAGGAATAGAACATGTTGCTGCACCCGGTGACGACCGCGCCGTTCTCCAGCGCGGCGAGGTCGAGCGCGCCGAGGTCGAGCAGGCGAGGATCCGGGATCGGCGTGCCGTGCACCCGCAGCCGGGCGACCCCGCCGTCCGGATGCATGGTCAGCCGGACGTGCGTGTAGCGCTTGCTCCCGCCGATCTCGAAGAAGTTCTCCGTGTGTCCCGCGGCCACGCCGCGCTTCACGAGCACGTCCCAGTCCACTCCGGCCAGTTCAGCGGCGTTCGGGTAGCCCTCGACGGCGCACGCCTCGACCGAGACGAACGGCGGGTAGTTCCCCTTGAAGAACGCGGTGTCGACGACGACGCCGGTGATCGCGCCCGCCAGGCCGAGCCGGACGACGGCCTGGTCGTCGCCGGGCTCACGATGCCGCCGGGTCTCCCAGCCGTCGTAGACCTGCCCCTTGGGCCCGAAGGTCTCCGTCCGATGCGCGGGCACCCACGGATTGACCAGGTTCTCCTTCTCGGCGAACAACTCGTCCGTCGCCCACATCACGGTCCCGCCGAATTTCCGCGAGGCCAGGTCGGGCAGGGCTGTCCACTCAGGACGGTCGTTCACGGTCTCCTCCATCTCAGCAGTCACCCCGGGTCAGCAGAACGCCTGCCGGGTCGTCACCGGTGATCTCTTTCCCCCGCAACCACGTGCTCCGGACGACGCCCGCGAGCGGGCGTCCGTGGTACGCGCTGACCGGGTTACGGTGCTTCAATTTCGCGACGTCGACGACGAAAGCGTCGTCGGGCGCGAACACGCTGAAGTCGGCGTCGTAGCCCGGCGCGAGGTGTCCCTTACGCCGCATCCCCGCCTGCGCGGCCGGGTGCTCGGCCATCCAGCGGACGACGTCGGCGAGGGCGAACCCGCGCTGCCGGGCCTGGGTCCAGACCGCGGGCAGGCCGAGCTGCAGTCCGGCGATCCCGCCCCAGGCGAGCCCGAAATCGCCACTGTCGAAGCGTTTCAGCTCCGGCGTGCACGGCGAATGGTCGGTCACCACGCAGTCGATGACACCGTCCGCGAGCCCCTGCCACAGCAGTTCGCGGTTCCCGGCTTCGCGGATCGGCGGGCAGCACTTGAACTGCGTCGCGCCGTCGCCGATCTCCTCCGCGGTGAAACTCAGGTAGTGCGGGCAGGTCTCGGCGGTCAGCCGGACACCGTCGCGCCGCGCGCTCTCGACCATCGGCAGCGCGTCCGAGGACGACAGGTGCAGGATGTGCGCGCGGACACCGGTCCTCCTGGCGAGTTCGATGACCTGCGCGATCGCCACGTTCTCCGCGCCGCGCGGGCGCGAGTGCAGGAAGTCCTCGTACTTCTCGCCGTGCGGGTCGGGCGCGTGGTCGATCGCGTCGGAGTCCTCCGCGTGCACGATGATCATGCCGTCGAAGGTCCGCAATTCAGTCATCGCCTCTTCGAGTCCGCGCGCGTCCAGCGGCGGGAACTCGTCGACGCCGGAATGCAGCAGGAACGACTTGAAGCCGAACACCCCGGCCTCGTGCAGGCCACGAAGATCCGCGAGATTGCCGGGGATCGCGCCACCCCAGAACCCGACGTCGACGTGCACGCGGCCCTCCGCGGTCTTGCGCTTCACTTCCAGCGACGCGACGTCGACCGTCGGCGGCAGGCTGTTCAGCGGCATGTCCACGATCGTGGTGACCCCGCCCGCGGCGGCCGCGCGGGTCGCCGAAGCGAAACCCTCCCATTCGGTGCGGCCCGGGTCGTTGACGTGCACATGCGTGTCCACGAGACCCGGCAGAAGGACGACGTCCTCGCCGAGTTCGAGCACCCGATCGCCGTCCAGGCCGGCCCCGGCGGGTTCGACGGCGACGATGCGGCCCTCGTCGACACCGACGGTCGCGGGTACCTCTCCGGCGGCCGTCACGGCTCGCGCGGCCTTGATCACCAAGTCCATCTAAAGCCTCCAATTTCCACTAGGTGGAATCGAGGTTTCGCACTCCGACATTAACTCCGGCCACCCTGCTCGTCAACGAGCCGGAGCGGCGCTACCTTCGCTTGGTGCAGTTAGAAGCCGAGTTCACCAGCGAACCGTTCCACGGCGAGGGTCCGCCACCCGAGCACGCCGTCAAAGCCCGTGACACGGCGGAGAGCGCGGGCCTCTCCGCCGACTTCGGCCCGCTCGGCACCCTCGTCCGCGGTGACGCCGACACCCTGCTCGACGCGCTCCCCGCCATCGCCAGGGCGGCGCTGAACGGCGGCGCGACCCGCGTGACCCTCCAGCTCCGGCAGGTCGGCGACGACACGAACGAACCCCCCGTCGAGCTGCACAGCGCGCTGGCCCGGCTCATCGGCGACGTCGAACGCGAACTCGGCGGCAAGCTCGACACTCTCGACCGCGCCGCCAAGCAGCGCGCGGTGCGACTGCTCAAGGAACGCGGCGCGTTCGGCCTCCGCAAGTCGGTGTCGACAGTCGCCGAGGCGCTGGGGGTCACGAGGTTCACGGTCTACAACTACCTCAACCGAGACCAAGACTGAAGAGCTATTTCAACAAAATGTTGACGACAGGGGAATCGTCGCCGTACCGTCGGTTCCCGTGCCGCTCACCATTCGAGAGTTCGACCAGGCTCCCGCTCAGGACGTCCGGCCGGCGCTGACAGCCTGCCTCGACGTCCCGCGCTGGGTGGAATCCCTGCTGGCCAGGCGCCCGTACGCCGACGTCGCCGCCCTGCTCGCCGCGTCCGAAGCGCTCACCCCGTTGCGCCCCGAAGAGATCCGGCGCGCCATGGCCGCCCATCCCCGGATCGGGGAGAAAGCGGGCGGCAAGAGCACCGAGGCGGGCTGGTCGCGCTCGGAACAGTCCGGTGTGGACGGTGACGCGGCGCGCGAGTTCGCCGCGGCCAACGCCGAGTACGAAGCGACGTTCGGACATGTCTTCCTGGTGTGCGCGAGCGGCCGGAGCGGTGCCGAACTGCTGGAAAACCTGCGTTCGAGACTCTCGAACGATCCGGAGAAGGAACTCGAAGTGGCCGGCCAAGAGCTGACCAAGATCGCCGCGCTGCGGCTGGAGAAGGCGGTGACGGCATGAGCCTCGTGACCACGCACATCCTCGACACGGCCGCGGGAAGGCCGGCGGCGGGCGTCGGGGTCCGGCTCGAAACCGGCGCGGGCGAACCCGTCGCCGACGGGCGGACCGACGCCGACGGCCGGATCCGCGACCTCGGCCCGGACACCCTGGAACCCGGGGTCTACCGGCTGGTCTTCGACACCGGCGCCCACCTGGGCCCGGACTCCTTCTTCCCCGAAGTCATCTTGACCTTCCGCATCGCCGACGGGACCGAGCACCACCACGTGCCGTTGCTGCTGAGCCCGTTCGCCTATTCCACCTATCGAGGGAGCTGATCGCCCGTGGCCATCACCCTGGGCCCCAACCAGTACGGCAAGGCCGAAGTCCGGCTCGTCACCGTGCGGCGCGAGGGCAGCGTGCACCACCTCAAGGACCTCACCGTTTCGACGTCGCTGCGCGGCGACCTCGCGGCCACGCACCTCACCGGCGACAACGCCGACGTCGTCGCGACGGATACCCAGAAGAACACCGTCTACGCCTTCGCCAAGGAGTCCCCTGTCGGCGAGATCGAGGACTTCGCGCTGCGCCTCGGACGGCATTTCGTCGACTCGTTCGAGCACATTTCCGGTGCCCGGATCCTGATCGGGGAGCACGGCTGGAACCGCATCTCCGGCCACGACCACGCGTTCTCCCAGGCGGGCAGCGAACAGCGGACGACGGCGGTGACCATTCAGGACGATCAAGCCTGGGTGGTGTCCGGTTTGGACGATCTCGTCGTGCTCAAGTCGACCGGCTCGGAGTTCCACGGCTTCCCGCGCGACGAGTACACGACGCTGGCCGAGACGAACGACCGGATCCTCGCGACCGCCGTGACCGCGCGCTGGCGCTATCAGGGCGACGGGATCGACTGGGCGACGAGCCACGCGGAGGTCCGGCGGATCCTGCTGGAGACCTTCGCGGACAAGCACAGCCTCTCCCTGCAGCAGACGCTGTACGCGATGGGAGAGGCTGTGCTCGAGGAACGCGGCGAAGTCGCCGAAGTCCGGCTTTCACTGCCGAACAAGCACCACTTCCTGGTGGATCTGTCGCCGTTCGGACTGAAGAACGACAACGAGGTCTTCTACGCCGCCGATCGTCCGTACGGCCTGATCGAGGGTGTGGTCCTTCGCGATGACGCGGAGGACGCCGGTCTGGCCTGGCACACCCTCGCCGCCTTTTAGGGTGTCGGCAGCGGCATCCCGGTGACGCTCTGGTCGGCGGGGACGACCCCGTCGACCAGGTAGGCGTCCACGACCTTGTCCACGGCCGGGTTGCCGCCCGCGTAGATCCCGTGGTCACCCTCACCGGTCACGGTCAGCATCCGCGAATTCGCGAATCCCGCGTGTGCCCGCCTGGCGCCCTCGATCGCCGTGGCCGGGTCGTGTTCGGATTGGACGATCAGCACCGGCGGCACTCCCTTGCCGTCCAGCTTCGGCAGCGGACGCGGCTGCTTGTCCCAGAACAGGCAGACCGAAGCGTTCAGCTTGCCGCCACCCGCCAGGAGCAGCCCTCGGTCGAGGTTCCGCTGTGAGTCGCGGATCAGCGACTCGCGGGTACCGACGAACCGCCCTTCGCCACAGACGGTGTTCCAAAACGTCCCGTCCTGCGCGTCGGGGAAGTCGCTCGCGGCGTCGAGAGCGGCCTTGGCCTGCGGGGCCGCGCCCTTCTCCATCGCGTCCCGGACCTTGACCATCAGGTCGGCCAGCGCCGGAAAGCTCGTCTTCTTGTACAGCAGGTAGACCATGACGGACTCGAGCTGCATCGGCCCCTTCCCGTCCATCGGGTTGCGGGACAAGGCGTAGCGGACCCGCTCGTACGTTTGGCGGACCTGTTCGCCGCTGGTGCCGAAGTGGTACTTGGCGTCGTAGCGCGCCATCCACGGCAGGAAGTCCTGCCGCCAGCGCCGTTCGAAGCCGACCGCCTGCCGGTCGAAGGTCTTCTGCCAGTCGGTGGTGAAGTCTGTCGACGAGTCCAGCACGAACCGTCCGGCCCGCTGGGGGAACTGCTGCGCGTAGTGCGCGCCCAGCCAGGTGCCGCCGGAGTAACCGATCCAGTTGATCTTGTCCCGACCGAGCAGGACCCGGAGCAGGTCGTAGTCCTTGATCGTCTGGTAGGTGGTGATCAGCGGCCCGAGTTCACCGTTGGCGTTCTGACAGGATCGGGCCACGTGCTCCGCGTTCGCCAGGATCTGGTCCAGGTTGCGCGGATCGCGGTCACGCGGATCCAGCTGCTGGATGAGCCCGGCGGTGTCCCGGCAGGTGACGTTGGTGCTCTTGCCGGTCCCTCGGACGTCGATGCCGATGACGTCCTGGTGTTCGCGCAGCTTCTCCTGCCCCCGGAAGGTCACCGGGAACCAGCGCCCGGGACCGCCGGGGCCACCGGGGTTGGTCAGCACCGAGGCCGTCGACAGCCCGGTCGACTTCAGCCTGCTGACCGCGATCGTCAAGTCCTGCCGCTCGTTCGCGCGGTCCCAGTCGCGAGGGGTGCGATAGGACGCGCATTCGAGTCCGCCGATGTCGGTGCCCGGCGGCAACGTGACCAGTTCGTCCGCCGCGCAGGGATGCCAATCCAGTGTCTGACCGGTGTAGTACCCGGGGATGTTCGTCGTGTTCAGCGTGCTCGCCGAAGCCGGCACGGCTCCGGCGAGCAGCCCGCCCACGACCACCGGGATCACCCCGGCGGTCAGTAGCCGCTTCATCTCCTGCCCCCTTCTTCCCTTGATTCCCAACGGCTCCCGACGCTAAGGCCGGGCACGCTCGGCGAACATCGACCGCAGGTATCGCCGGAAGGTGGACCAAGGGTTGAGGGCGGCTAGGACCGCGGCACAAGTCCGGCCGCGGCGGCCTTGCGCTGGAGTTCGCCCGGAGTGCTCGCGTTCCGCGCGTCCGGCGCCTTCTCAGACGCCGCGGCGGTGCCGCCCAGCGTCTTGAAGATCAGGTCGGCCTCGGCCTTCATCCCGGCGGCGTACGGGTGGTAGGCCACCGCGCGGAAGAGGTTCGTGTCCTTGCCGCTCACCCAGGCCGCGTCCCCGGCGCAGGCGTCGTGACCGCTGCTCGGCCCAAACGTGTCGACGTAACGGGCACCTTGCTTCCGGGCGGCGGTGGAGACGGCCTTGTTGAGGGCGCGCTCGACCTCGTCGGCCCAGGCGTAGTCGCCGTCGGCGAACGGGAGAACGCTGGGGCAATAGCCCTTCGACGGCACGATGCGCGGGTAGCCGACCAGCACGATCGTGGCGGCGGGCGAACGTTCCCGGACACCCTTGACGACGCGTTCGAGGTTCCGCTGGGTGTTCTTGAGCGCGGCGAGCAGGGTGTCGGTCCCGTTGATCGTGAAGTGCTTCTTGCAGGGCGAACCGGTCGGGTCTTCGTCGCGCAGCTCGGGGCAGGTACCGATCAGGCTGCCGAAGACGCCGTAGTCGTTGCCGCCGATGCCGATGGTCACCAGGTCGGTGTCCAGGGTCAGCGCGTCGAACTGCGCCGGCGCCGAGCCGAGCGCGAGACTCGGCGAGGGGACGGTCTGCGGGCTGAGCATGTTCGTGGTGTCCGCCGACGAGCAGCTGACGTCGGTGAAGGCGCCCGGCTTGTAGTAAAGCCCCAGCTTGGTGGCGAGCCAGGCCGGGTAGTTGTTGTTCGACCGGAAGCACCAGCTCGCCTGCTGCCACGGGATCAGCGGACCCGCGGTGTAGGAGTCGCCGAGGGCGACGTACTTGCGGAAGGACGGGGTCTCGGCGGCGCTCGCCGGTGTCCCCAAACTCGCTAGAGAGACGACTGCCACCAGCGTGGCGAGGACAAGTCGGGCGGTACGGCGCATGGCGACCTCGTGATCCGTCGTTGGACTACCGACCGATCTTGACAAGTTCCCACCTCCGTCCACAATAGAAGTGAGTATCTTTCACGTTTCAGGGGTTAGATAGAACGCTCTATCATGGGGGCGTGACAGGAACGCGGGAACGCATCGTGAACGCCGGCGCCGAGCTGCTCCGGCGGAACGGGTACACCGGCACCGGGGTGAAGCAGATCGTCGAGGCCGCGAAAGCGCCCTTCGGCTCGCTGTACCACTTCTTCCCCGGCGGCAAGGAACAGCTCGGCGAGGAGGTCATCCGCACCTCCGGGATGATGTACCTCGCGCTTTTCGAGATCTTCTTCGCCGACGAGCCGGACCTGATCCACGGGATCGAGGCGTGTTTCGCCGGCGCCGCCGAAACGCTCAAGGAGACCGACTACGCCGACGCGTGCCCCATCGCGACTGTCGCGCTCGAGGTCGCCAGCACCAACGAGAAGCTGCGGATCGCGACGGCCGACGTGTTCACGGCCTGGATCGAGACCGGCGCCGCGAAGCTGGGCAAGTACGGCCTCGAACCCGCGGCCTCCCGGCAGCTCACGATCGCCCTGGTGAACAGCCTCGAAGGGGCGTTCGTGTTGAGCCGATCGCTGCGTAACACCGAAGCGCTCGAGGTCGCGGGGCTGTCGTCCGTCGCGCTCGCGCGCACGTTGCTCCCCGATGCGTGAAGCACCGACGGCGGGCTGCTGAACAGAGAAGATTCCCCGCAACGCACAACGGCTTCCGGCCGACCTAGCGGTCACCAACACCGGAATCCGTTTGGGGAGCACATGATCATCAGGAAGCTCGTGATCGGCACCATCGCGGCCGCCGCCCTGCTGACCGCGGGCGCGGTGCCCGCGACCGCCGCCGAGGTCCAGCCGTCCACCCTCACCACGACCACCAGCAGCACCAAGATCGACGCCGGGAAGACCGTCACGGTCTCCGGGAAGCTCACCAAGGCCGACGCCACCCCGATCGCCGGGGCCGAGGTGGGCATCTCGTTCTGCTTCAACGGCTTCTGCGGCGAAGCCCAGGCCAAGCCGGTCACCGACGCCACCGGCGTCTACACCGCGACCCTGACCCCGATCCGCACCGGCAACTACCACGCCGACTTCTTCTCCACCGACCCGGCGATCGCGAACTCGCGCGCCGACACCCCGAAGATCGTCGTGCTCCACCCGGCGAAGATCACGTCGTTCGCGGCGGGCCGGGGCGCGGCCAAGGCCGTGACCGGCTCCGGCACGATCGACTTCCCCGGGCAGTACACCGCGAACCCGATCCCGGTCGAACTCCAGTACTTCTCGTTCGGCACCTACCGCTGGACCACGGCGACGACGGTCGACGCCACCTGGAACGGCACCACCTGGGCCTTCGCGGCCTCGGCCGACCACCGCAAGCCCGGCGTCTGGCGCGCCTTCTACGCGGGCGCGCCCGAAATGTTCCACGCGGCGGCGAGCGACCTCGTCTTCGTGCTCTGACGTTGCCGTGAAGGCCTCCTTCCTTACCCTGAAAGTAGGGAAGGAGGCCTTCACGGATAGCTAACGGGACGCCAGGTAGGCCCGCCAGTCGCCGACGGAGGTGATGTCCGTCAGCTCGCCGGAGTCCACAAAGGACGAACGCAGGACGGTGGCGAGGCAGGCCGCGCCGTCCTCCAGTTCGATGACGCCCAGCTCCAGTTCCGGCGGTTCGACGGGGACGAGGTGGTCCCGCAACACCGCCAGCGGCAGGTCGTAGACCTCACCGACGACGGATCCGGAACCGCCTTCGTGCATCGCCGGAAACCGGTCGCCCACGGAGAAGTAGTGGTACTTCGGCGCGGAGCGGGCCACGCAGCACAGCGGCGCGCCCTGCAACTGCTCGTGCAGCGGTCCACCGCGCATCCCGCCGCCGTTGAGGAACATCAGAACCACGACATGATCCCTTCGATCCCGAAGTACACCCCGAACACCGCGGCCAAGATCCCGAGGATCCAGCCGATCTCGCGGGTCTTGCCCTTGCAGATCTTGATCAGCACGTAGGCGACCAGCCCGGCGCCGATCCCGTTGGTGATCGAGTAGGTGAACGGGATCAGCGCGATGGTCAGGAACACCGGGATCGCGAAGTCCAGGTCACGCCAGGGAATCCGCGCGCACTGGGCCATCATCATCCCGCCGATGACGACCAGCGCGGGCGCCGCGGCCTGCGCCGGGACGACCGCCGCGAGCGGGGTCAGGAACAGCGTGGCGGTGAACAACCCACCGGTGACGATGCTCGCCAGCCCGGTCCTCGCGCCTTCTCCGACACCGGCGGCCGATTCGAGGAACACGGTGTTCGGGGCCGAACCGGTGACGCCGCCCGCGAGCGCGCCGGCGCCGTCGACCAGCAGGATGCGGCCCATCCCCTCGACCTTGCCGTCCTTGGTCAGCCCCGCTTCCTCGGAGACGCTGGTGATCGTGCCCATCGCGTCGAAGAATCCGGAAAGCACCAGCGTGAACAGGAAGACCGCCGCGGTCACAGCGCCCGCTGACGCGAAGCCGCCGAAGAGATCGATGTCCCCCAGCAGGCTGAAGTCGGGATGCGCGACGACCTGGTCGGGCACCTTGGGCTCGACCAGTCCCCAGCCCTTGACGTGGAACACGCTGTTGACCAGCACCGCGAGCCCGGTCGCGACGGCGATGCTGATCAGCACCGCGCCCGGCACGCGACGGCTCACGAGCACGATCATCAGCAGCAGGCCGAGGCAGAAGATCGCGATCGGCCAGCCTTCGAGGTGCCCGCCGATCCCCATCCGCACCGGCACCGTCGACTGCGCGGAGTCCGGTGTCCGGGTGACGAATCCGGCGCTGACCAGGCCGACCAGCGCGATGTAGAGCCCGATGCCGACCGTGATCGCCACCTTGAGCGGCATCGGGATCGCGTTGATGATCCGTTCCCGGACGCCGGAAACCGCCATGAACACGATGCAGACGCCTTCGAGGACGACGAGCCCGAAGGCCTGCGCCCACGTCATCGTCGGCGCCATTTGGAACGCCACGACACCGTTGACGCCGAGACCGGCAGCGAGCGCCAGCGGCGCGTTCCCCACGAGTCCCATCAGGATCGTGGTGACGCCCGCCGCCAGCGCGGTCGCGGTCGTGATCGCCTCGGTGCTCAGCCGGGCGCCGGTGATGTCGGCCGAGGCGCCGAGGATGAGCGGGTTGAGCAACACGATGTAGCACATCGCGACGAAGGTGGTGATCCCGCCGCGCACCTCGCGGCCGATCGTGCTGCCGCGGTGGGAGATCTTGAACCAGCGGTCGAGCCCGGACAGCCGCCCCGGCTCGGACGGGGGCAGGTGGGGACGCTCTGTACCTAATTGGGTCATGCCTACTCCACAACGTTGTGGGGCGGGAAGATGCTAGTAAGCCTTCTTGTCGGGTTTCGACAGCCAGGCTTGGAAAGGCGCGAAAGAGTCCGGAAGGGACAGTTGGCCGACGGGTAGTGACCAGGTCTCGCGCGGGCGGGAAAAGAGGTCGTAGAACTCGCGGTCGTCGAAGCCCGCCTCGGCCGCGTCGTGGCGGTCCGCGGCGTAGACGACCTTGCCGACACGCGCCCAGAGCGCGGCGGAAAGGCAGAGCGGGCAGGGTTCGCAGGAGGTCACGAGGACGCAGCCGTCGAGTTTGTGGTCGCCGATCGCCTGGCAGGCCGCGCGGATCGCGACCACCTCGGCGTGCGCCGTCGGGTCCAGCGTCGGCGTCACCTGGTTGGTCCCGGTGGCCAGCACCGAACCGTCCCGGACGATCATCGCGCCGAACGGGCCACCGCCGCGTTCGACGTTCGTGGTGGCCAGCTGGACGGCTTCGGCGAGCCATTTCTGCTCGTCGGACTCCGAAATGGACAGACGGGTACCCACGGATGTGCTCCTAGCTCGAAAAAAGGCGGATGTCAGGTGCCGGTGAGGTGTTCGGGACGCACCGGGACACGGGGCAGCGCGAGCCCGGTGGCCGCGCGGATGGCCGCGACGATCGCCGGGGTGGACGAGATCGTCGGCGGTTCGCCGACCCCGCGCAGACCGTACGGCGCGTTGGGGTCGGGCCGTTCCAGGACGTCGATGTCCATCGGCGGCATGTCCAGCACGGTCGGGATCAGGTAGTCGGTGAACGACGGGTTGCGGATCTTCCCGTCCACGGTCTGGATCTCCTCCATCACCGCGAGCCCGAGGCCCTGCGCGGAGCCGCCCTGGATCTGGCCGAGCACCGCCTGCGGGTTGAGCGCCTTGCCGACGTCCTGCGCGCAGTCGAGCGCGACGACCTTGATCAGCCCCAGTTCGGTGTCGACGTCCACGACCGCGCGATGTGCCGCGAAGCCGTACTGGACATGCGCGTTCCCTTGCCCTGTCTCGGGATCGATGGGCGTCGTCGGACGGTGACGCCACTCCACGGTCTCGTCGAAGACCTCGTCGCCGAGGACGTCGGCGAGGTCCGCCAGCACGCTGCCGTCGACGGAGACGACCTTGTTCGCGACGACCTTCAGCTTCCCGTCGGCGGCGAGTCTGCCCGCCAAGTGCTTGTGCAGCCCGGATCGCACCGCGACGCAAGCGGCCTGGACCGCACCGCCGGTGACGTAGCTCTGCCGCGACGCCGACGTCGAACCGCCGTTGCCGATGGTGGTGTCCATCGGCAGGATCGTCACCTGCTCGATGCCGAGTTCGGTCCGCACGATCTGCTGCATGATCGTGACCAGCCCCTGGCCGACCTCGCAGGCGGCGGTGTGCACGGTCGCCGCGGGTTCGCCGCCGACGAGCTGCAGCCGCACGCGGGCCGTCGAATAGTCGTCGAAACCCTCGGAGAAGCAGATGTTCTTGATGCCGACCGCGTAGCCGATACCCCGGACGACACCTTCGCCGTGCGTGGTGTTGGAGACGCCGCCGGGCATCCGGCGCAGGTCGAGCTCCTCGTGCGTGACCGGCAGCGGTTTGGCGCGCAGGCGTTCCAGCAGTTCCGCGACCGGCGCGGCGGAGTCGACCACCTGACCGGTCGGCATGAGACTGCCTTCCTCCATCGCGTTGAGGATCCGGAGGTCGACGGGGTCGATCCCGCAGGCGTCGGCGAGCTTGTCCATTTGGGACTCGTAGGCGAAGCCGGCCTGCACCGCGCCGAAGCCGCGCATCGCGCCGCAGGGCGGGTTGTTGGTGTACACACCCCAGCAGTCGACCGACGCACTGTCCACATTGTACGGACCGACACCGAGCGTGGCCGCGTTCGCCACCACGGCCCCGGTGGACGAGGCATACGCGCCGCCGTCCAGGTACAGCTTCGCCTTCACATAAACGAGCCGGCCATCCTTGTCCGCGCCGTGCTCGTAGTACATCTTCGCCGGGTGGCGATGCACGTGACCGTAGAAGGATTCCTCGCGGTTGTAGACCATCTTGACCGGCTTGCCCGTGTGCAGCGCCAAGAGGCACGCGTGGACCTGGATCGAGAGGTCCTCACGGCCGCCGAACGCGCCGCCGACCCCGCCGAGCGTCAGCCGCACCTTGTCCTTGGGCAGGCCCAGCGCGGCGACGATCTGCTGCTGGTCGACGTGAAGCCATTGCGTGGCCACGTAAAGATCGACACCGCCCTCGGTGTCCGGGATCGCCATGCCGGACTCTGGCCCGAGGAAGGCCTGGTCCTGCATGCCGACCTCGTAGACGCCCGACACCACGACGTCGGCCTTCACTGACTGGTCGCCGTGGCGGATCTTGGCGTGCCGCACGACGTTCCCGCCGGGGTGCAGCTCGGCGCCCTCGCCGGCGGCGGCTTTCTCGGAGTCCGTCACCGGTTCGAGGACCTCGTAGGAGACCTTGATCCGCTTCATCGCGCGGCGCGCGGTCTCGGGGTGGTCCGCGGCGACGAGCGCGACGGGCTCGCCCTGGTAGCGCACGATGTCGACGGCGAGCACCGGCTGGTCGGTGTGCTCCAGGCCGTACTTGTTCACGCCGGGTACGTCTTCGTGGGTCAGCACCGCGTAGACCCCTTGCACGGCAAGGGCTTCGGTGATGTCGACGCCGGTGATCCGCGCGTACGGGTGCGGGCTGCGCAGCGTCGCGCCCCACAGCATGTCCTCGTGCCACAGGTCCGAGGAGTACGCGAACTCCCCGCGCACCTTGACCGTGCCGTCCGGACGCAGCGGGCTCGCGCCCACACCGTTTTCGGTGGTCTGCTTGGAGACTTCAGTGGTGGTCATACCGTCTCCCTCAGCCGGGCACTGGCCACGGCCAGCTCACGGGCGATCTCGTCTTCGGATTCCTCGCGCAGGGTCCCGCCGGTCACCACGGTCGCGCCGCCGACGAACAGCCGCGCGATCGGCGGGGTCGCGCCGAGCACCAAGGCGGCGACCGGGTCGGTGATCCCGGCGTAGTTCAGGCCGTTCAGGTCCCAGACGGCGAGGTCGGCGAGCTTGCCGACCTCGACCGAGCCCAGATCCTTCTGGCGCCCCAGGCAGCGCGCGCCGCCCATCGTGCCCATCCACAGCGCCTCGCGCGTGGTCAGCGCACGCGGCCCGCCACGCTGACGCGCCTGCAGCAGCGACTGGTGCAGTTCCTCGCCGAGGCCACCGGATTCGTTGGACGCGGCGCCGTCGACGCCGAGCCCGACCGCGACCCCGGCGTCGAGCAGCTGCCGGACCGGGGCGATCCCGGCGCCGATCCGCCCGTTGGACGTCGGGCAGTGCGCCGCTCCCGTACCCGTGGCGCCCAGGCGCCGGATCGCTTCCGGGGCGAGGTGGATCGAGTGCGCGAGCCAGACGTCTTCAGCGAGCCAGCCGAGTTTGTCGGCGTACTCGGCGGGGGTGCAGCCGACTTCGGCGAGGCACTGCTTCTCCTCGTCGATCGTCTCGGCGAGATGCGTGTGGAGCCGGATTCCCTTGCGCCGCGCGAGTTCCGCCGCGCCGGTCATCAGCCGCTCGCTCACCGAGAACGGCGAACACGGACCGGCCGCGATCTGCAGATGGGCGCCGGCGGAGGCGTCGTGGAACCGGTCGATCGCGGCTTCGGTGCCGAGCAGCGCGGCCTCGGTCTCCTCGACGAGGTTGTCCGGCGGGAGCCCGCCCTGCGACTCGCCGCGGTCCATCGAACCGCGGACGACGTGCAACCGCACGCCGACGCGGATCCGGGCGGCGGCGAGCGCTTCGACCTGGTCTCCGCCGTCGCGCGGGAAGACGTAGTGGTGGTCGGCGACTGTCGTGCATCCGGTGGTCGCGAGCCGCGCGAGTCCGGCGGTGGCGGCCGCGTGCGTGATGTCGGCGTCGAGCCTGCCCCAGATCGGGTACAGCGCGACGAGCCATTCGAACAGCGTGTGGTCGGCGGCGAGGCCGCGGGTGGCCCACTGGTAGAGGTGGTGGTGGGTGTTGACCAGCCCGGGCGTGACCAGGTGGCCGGAGCCGTCGATGCGCTCGTCGTACTCGCCTTCGGGCGCCTTCCCGGCGCCGACCGCGGCGATGCGGTCGTTCTCGATGACGACGTGACCCGAGGCGTGCTCGGTGCCCGCGCCGTCGACGGTGGCGATCGCGGCGTTCTCGATGACGGTCTTCACGCGGTCTCTCCCCTGGTCGCGGCGAGCCGGACGGCGTCGAGGATCTTCTCGTACCCGGTGCACCGGCACAGGTTGCCCGCCAGTGCCTCGCGGATCTCCTCGTCGGCGGGGTTCTCGACCCGGTTGAGCAGATCGTGCGCGGCCACCACGAGGCCGGGGGTGCAGAAGCCACATTGGACGGCGCCCGCGTCCACAAAGGACTGCTGGACCCGGTCGAGCTTGTCGCCCTCGGCGAGCCCTTCGACCGTGCGGACCTCGCGGCCCTCGACCTGACCGGCCGCGACCAGGCACGAACACACCGGGACCTCGTCGAGGTACACCGTGCAGGACCCGCATTCGCCCTGTTCACAGGCGTTCTTGGAGCCCGGGAGACCGAGCCGCTCGCGGAGCACGTAGAGCAGGCTCTCGCCCTCCCAGACGTCGTCGGCCTGGCGGGACTCGCCGTTGATCGTCACGTTCACGCGCACTCGCGTTCACCCTTCTGGAAGTCGTTCCACGCCCAGGTCAGCGTTCGCCGCGCCAGGACGGACAGCGCGTGCTTGCGGTAGTCGGCGCTGCCGCGGACGTCGTCGATCGGCGACGCCGCCTGCGAGACCAGCTCGCCGAACCGGCGTTTGACCGAATCCGCTATCGCCGCCTTGGTGGACCAGGGAAGTTCGGCGGAAAGGAATTCTTCGGCGGCGGTCGCCCGGCGCGGGGTCGGGGCCGCCGAGCCGACGGCCGCGCGGATCTCGCGGCTGTCCAGATGCAGGGCCAGCGCGAACGAGCAGACCGCGATGACCATCGCGTTGCGCGTCCCGACCTTGGCGAACTGCTGCGGGCCGACGGCGGCGGGCAGATGCACCGCGGTGATCAGCTCGTCGGGTTCGAGGGCGTTGCGTTTGACGCCGAGGTAGAACTCCTCGGCCGGGATCCTCCGCGTCCCGCGCACCGACGCGGCCTCGACCTCGGCGCCGAGCACGAGCAGCACGGGATGCGTGTCACCGGCGGGCGACGCGGCGCCCAGGTTCCCGCCGACGGTGCCCCGGTTGCGGATCTGCGGCGAGCCGACGGTGCGGGAAGCCATCGCCAGCGCGGGCAGAACTTCACCCAGCTCAGCGATCACCCGGACGTAGGGCACGGACGCGCCGAGCCGGATCCCGCCGTCGGTCTCGGTCCACTCGGCGAGTTCCGTGACGCGGTTCAGGTCGAGCAGCGCGCCGGGACGACGATGGTCGAAATTGAGCTCCACCATGACGTCCGTACCGCCCGCGATCGGCACCGCGTCGGGTCGCTCGGCCTTGACGGCGAGCGCCTCGGTCAGCGAGCTGGGGCGCAGGAAATCCACTCTCGGGCTCCTCGGTTCGACGGAGTGCTGTGACGGCTGACTCAGTAGACGCCCTGCGCCCGTATGGCGGCAACGGTGCCGAAGCATGAAATCTCCCCTGCCCGGCCGGGCTGTTTTGTGCTTTCCTACAAACCTGATGACGACCGTGAAAACTCTGCTCGCTCTTCCCGGGCTGCGCTTGCGGGTGCGCGCCGGGCAGGCTCTGCTCGACCGTCCGGTGTCCCGGATCTACGTCACCGAACTGCCCGATCCCGGGCGGTACGTGTCGGCGGGCGAACTCGTCCTGAGCGGGTTGCTGTGGTGGCGCGGGCCGGGTGATTCCGAGGCTTTCGTCGCCGCGCTGGCGAAGGCCGGGGCCGTGGCGCTGGCGGCATCCGGAGCGGATTCCGACGGGATCCCCGAAGACCTCGTCGAAGCCTGCACGCGACACGGGATTCCGTTGCTGGAGGTACCGACGGACCTGTCGTTCTCGGTCGTCACCGAACGCGTCGTGCTGGCGCTGGCCGCGGCCGCGGAAGGCGCTCGCAAGCGTTTGCTTTCAGCGGCGACGGAAGACGCGTCGCTGGAAACGCTGATGGAACGAGCGCGCGCGGAGATCGGCCTCCCCTGCTGGGTCGAGCCCACGGCCACGGCCACGGAGCTGGTACGGCGGTTCGTGGCCGCGGGCGGACGTTCGCTGGAGGCCGACGACGCCTCCGTCCGGCCGGTCGGCGGCAGGCACGCGCTGCCGTGGCTGCTCGCGATCGGCGGCGCGCTGACCGCCGCCCAGGCGGAGATCGCCGAAGAACTCGCCGGGCTGATCGGGCTCGCGCGCACGCGGGCGGACGAGGTCCGCGCGGTCACCGACAGGGTGCTCGAACCGTTGCTCGCCGCGCTCGACGAGGGAAGCGATCCGCACGCGGCACTGACCGCGACCGGGCTGCGCGGCGATCTGCGCGTCGTCGTCGCCCGCACCGAAGGATCCGAAGCCGCACGCGGGATCCTGACCGAGCTGCTGCCACCGGGTGCCCTCGTCGGGCCCGCCGGGGAGACGACCTGGGCGCTGGCCGAGGACGACGGCGAATGGCCGGACGACTGGCCCGCCGCTGTCACCGCCGCATTGTCCACAGTGGAGTCGCTGCTGCCCTGCCGCCGGGTGCTGATCGGGATCAGCGACCGCTCCCCGGTTTCCGTCCTGCGGGGCGCGAAAGAGGTCGCGCGCTACGCGCTGGCCGTGGCGGGGATGCGGCCGGGCACGATCGAGGTCGTCCCCGGCGGCGAGATCGGCATGCACCGGCTGCTCCTGGCCGGCGCGCCCGACGACCTCCGGGCGGCGTTGCGGCGGCGGGTGCTGGGCCCGCTGCTGACCTACGACGCCGAACAGGGCACCGATCTGGTGCACACCCTGCGCGTCTTCCTCGAATGTTCCGGCTCGCCGACGCGGGCCGCGCGAGCGCTGCACGTCCACGTCAACACGTTGCGGTACCGGATCGGCCGGGCGAGCGAACTGCTCGGCACCGATCTGACCGAGTTCACCGAACAGCTCGACGTCTATTTGGCCTTGTCGGCAGGGAGCTGAAATGGGCATCACCACGGCGAAAGAAGCCGCTTACGATCCGCGCGTGGTCGCGTTCGGCCGGATGATGGGCGCGGCGAACCGGCTCGAATACCTCCTCGGCCGCGCGCTGGAGGCCGAATGCGGGATCTCGCACCTGATGTTCGAGGTCCTGCTGATCGTCGGGAGGTCGGGCGAAGCCGGGATGAGCATGCGCGCGATCGCGCAGGAGCAGGTGCTGACCACCGGCGGCGCGACCCGGCTGGTCGACCGGATGACGACACTCGACCTGGTCGTCCGGTCCAACGCCCCCGAAGACCGCCGCGTGCAACTCGTCCGGCTGACGGACAAGGGCGAGGAGACGACCGTGCGGGCCGCGCGGGTGCACGTCGAGAACATCCAGCGGCTCTTCCTCGACCCGCTGCCCGCGGACCACCGCGAACGGTTCGCGCTGGACCTGCGGACGCTGAGCCATTCCGCCCGTGACGCACTCCCCCGGCTCCGGTAGGAATATCTGACTGGTCAGGCATTGTTGAGTCTCGTCATGAAGCTCATCTATGTCTTCGACGCGTACTGCGGCTGGTCGTACGGGTTCGCCCGCACGATGGCCGACGTCGCGCACCGGCATCCCGACCTGCTGGTCGAAGTGGTGTCCGGCGGCCTGTTCATCGGCGGGCGCCGCGTGCCGATCCGGCAGTTCGGCTACGTCCAGGGAGCCAACGCCGAGATCACCCGCCGGACCGGCGCCCCGTTCGGGGACAGCTACGACCGTCTCATCGCGGACGGCGAGTTCGTCATGGACTCCGAGGCGGCCGCCTGCGGCATGGCGGCGCTGCGCGAAGTCGCGCCGGACCGCGCGGTGCGGCTCGCGGCCTTGCTGCAGGAGGCTTTCTATCTCGACGGTCTGAGCCTGTCCGAGGTCTCGACGTACCGCGTGGTCGCGCAGCGGGCGGGCTTGGACGGGGACGCCGTCGAGACCGCCTTGGACCGGGTTTCCGCGGCGACCGACTTCCGGCGGGCAAGGGACCTGGGGGTCACCGGATACCCGACCTTGCTGGCGGACGACGGCGAGCAGGTGGTGACACTCGTCGCAGGGAACGCGAGCGCGGACGAGGTGGACCGGCGGATCGGCGCGCTGGTTTCCTAGACTTCGGGTCATGTCCTTGACACTTCGACGGGCGACCCCCACGGACGCCGACGCCGTCGCGAACATCTGGTACCACGGCTGGCAGGACGGCCATCTCGGCCACGTTCCCGCCGAACTCGTGCGGGCCCGCACCCGCGAGTCGTTCTGGACACGGGCCGAACAGAGCATCGCCGACACCGCGGTCGCCGTGGTGGACGGTGAGGTGGCGGGATTCGTGATGGTCATCGGCGACGAGGTCGAACAGGTCTTCGTCTCGTCGGATCATCGCGGGAGTGGGGTGGCCGGGGCACTGCTCGCGGAAGCCGAACGCCGGGTGGGTGACGGCGGCCATTCCCACGCTTGGCTCGCCGTGGCGCCGGGGAACGCGCGGGCGCGGCGGTTTTACGAGCGGAGCGGATGGGTCGACGAGGGCTTGTTCGACAACCTGGCCTTTGGTTTCGATGGGCCGATTTCGGTGCCCTGTCACCGTTATACGAAAACGCTCACCTCTTGAGGCCTGCCTGCTTCACCAGTACTCCCTGCACTTTCGAAACACAGCCCCGATGAATGCCTTTCACCTTTGCCTCTCGCGAGGTTCTTAGTGCTGTTCTGTTTTGAGTGCGTGTCGGGATTTCCTTGAGTCTTCGGCGATCTTGGTGTTGCGGCGGGTAGTGGCTTCGCTCTGGCGAAATCACTCTATAGGTGTCGATGCCCCGTTTTCATTGTCACTTAAAATTACGAACACATGTTCGACTGATGTGGCGTATTATGGAGAGGTGTCCGAGACCTTCCTTCCCGAACTGCCGCAGGAGCTGTGGCGCGCTGG
>NZ_JBHRWK010000035.1:0-38794 GCF_042647925.1 Amycolatopsis speibonae | reverse complement strand
GGTTACAAGACCCCACACGAGGTCCACGCCGAGTATCTGAACCGACAGCTCGCAGCGTAAAATTAGCAACTAAGCAGCTGTCCGGAAAACACTGGGCCCCCCAATCCAGGCTCACCGTCCCCAATGCCACATTCGGCGCACACCCCAACGGCACGCCACGTTTGCGTTACCCCTCAAGACAAAAGCTTCCGCAGGGCGTCCCGCAGCGCGGCGAAAGCGGAGTCGGGCCGGTCCCAGAAGACCATGTGCCCCGCATCCGCGATCTCCGCGAACTCGGCCGACGGATTGCGCTCCGCGGCTTCAGCCGCACCCGCGGCGGTGACGACCGGGCTCGCGCCGCCGTACAGGAAGAACGCCGGGGCGGGCACCTTAGGCCAGTCGTCGAAGAAGTCCTCGGCTTCGAACCCGGCGTGGGTGGCGGCGATCGCGGCACGGGAGCACGAAGACAGCCAGCGGGCGCGCAACTCCTGTTCCCGGCGCGGCCAGCTCGGCCAGGACAGGGCCACTTCGTCGGCGTCGGTGCCCCGGCGGGCTTGGTCGACTTGCCCGAGGAAAGCGTCGAGAGTGGTCGGGTACGGTCCTCGCCCCGGACCGCTCAGCGGAGGATCGACCAGCACGGTGCCGCGCAGCGGACTCCGGCCGGTCACCGCGGCCCGCGCGGCGATCCGCGCGCCCATGGAGTGCCCGAGCAGGATCGGATCGCGCAGGCCGAGTCCGTCCACGACCGCGTCGACGTCGGCGGCGTAGCTCGCGAGGTCGTAGCCGCGCAGCGGATCCGGTGCGACATCGGACAGTCCGCGGCCGCGGACATCGAGCACGAGCGGGCGCACGAGGTCGGTGAGGTTCCGCGCCACGAAGTCCATCGCCACCGCGGGGCTGGTGATCCCGGGCAGCACGAGCACCGGGACACCGTCGGCGGGCCCGTAGTCGAGCACGTGCAGCCGGACCGGGCCTGAAGTCACCCAGCGGCTGGTCGCGGGCAGGTCACCGAGGTCGGCCAGCGCGGACTGTGCGAGCGAGCGGCGAGCCGAGGTTTCCGCGAGATACGCCAAGGCGTCGTCGAGAGCGACGACGTCGGCGTACTTCGCCTGCAGGTCGAACAACGCGGCGTCGTGCGGTCCGCGGGCTCGGTCACCGCAGGCGTCCCGGACGACGAGCGTGTCGAAACCGGACTGGACGGCGTCGACGGCGGTCGCCCGGACGCAGCCCGAAGTCGTTGCGCCGCAGACGAGAACGGTGTCCACGTCCAGGCCCGACAGAAGAGCGGCCAACGCGGTCCCGTGGAACGCCGACGCGCCCTTCTTCATGACGAGATGGTCGCCGTCGCGCCGGTCGAGGCGCGGGTCGAGGGCGACGGCGTCGCTTCCTTCGAGTAGCGCCCGCATTCCCGGCGCTTTCCGCAGCCACGCGACGGCGTCGCCCTCCGCTTCGGCGGGTGTGTAGCCGATCGCGGTGTAGATCACCGGGACGCCGCGCAGCCGGGCCGCGGCCACGAGCGTGGCGGTCGCGGTCACTTCGGCGGTCAGGTCGGCTCCGGTGGGGAAACCCGGTTCGGTGAATCCCCGGGTCAGGTCGACCACGACCAGCGCCGGACGGGATCCGCGCGGCACCGCGACGCCGAAGCCCGCCCGGTCGTAGACGCTGTCGGTCTCGGCCCCGTGCAGGCCGGGGTGGTCATCGACGGGCACGTTGCAACTCCTTGATCAGTTTGTCCTGGGTGCGGATCCGGCCCAGCAGCCAGCCCTGGAACAGCCCCAGGGCCGCAGCGGCCGCGATCACGCCGTAGCGCTTGACGCCTGCGGGAAGCAACATGGCCAGCCCGTCGACGGCTTCCGGAGTGGCTGCGGGAACGACAGCCATAGCAGGGGCGGGCGCGGGTTCCGCCGCGCCGGGCCGCGCCTTCAACTGGTCCGCGAGGTTGCGGGCGAACTGGTCGAGCAGCCGGGTGGACACGGCGCCGATCGCGCCCTTGCCGAACTGGGCGAGCTTCCCGCGGATCGACAAGTCGGTGCGGAGGTCGATGGTGGCGCCGCCGGGTGCCTCGCGCACGGTCAGCGTGACCTCGGCTTCGGCGTCACCGTTGCCGTGGCTGTCCGCTCCCCTGGCCAGCAGCCGCAGTCTGCGCTCGTCCGCGGTGACCTCGGTGAACCGCACGGTGCCGGAGTAGGCGGCGGTGATCGGGCCGACCTTGACCTTGACGCGGCCGAGGTACGCGTCGTCCTCCTTGCCGTCGAGGGTCGCGCCGGGCAGGCAGCCCGCCACCCGCTCGACGTCGTTGATCAGGGCGAAGACCGCACCGGGTTCGGCCGGGACGGAAAGCCGGTTCTCCAGGATCACGCTGTCGCCTCCTTGTCCTGGGCGTGGCAGCGGCGGACCGCTGTCGCCTCGACCGCGTCCACGATCGTCTGATAACCGGTGCAGCGGCACAGGTTCGCCGAGACGGCCTCGCGGATCTCCTCGCGGCCGGCGTCCGGCCGCTGGGCGAGGAATCCTTCGGCCAGCATCAGGAATCCGGGCGTGCAGAAGCCGCACTGAAGGCCGTGGTGCGCACTGAAAGCCTGCTGCAGATCGGAAAGTTCGCCGTCCCGGCTCAAGGACTCGACCGTGCGGATGTCGGTGTCCTCGGCCTGGACGGCGAACATCAGGCAGGCCCGCACCGGTTCGCCGTCGACGAGGACGGTGCAGGCGCCGCACACCCCGTGCTCGCAGCCGACGTGGGTGCCGGTGAGACCGAGGTCGTGACGCAGGACGTCGAGCAAGGTCTTGCGCGGCTCGACGAGGGCCTCGTGTTCGGTGTCGTTGACGTTCAGGACGATCAGCTGCCGATCGCTCATACGGGAGTGCTCGCTTTCCGGCGGATGCTCACCGCGTCGAGCGCGGCGAGCACGGTCTGCGGATGGACCGGTGTCGAGTCGAGTTCGACGCCCGTGTGGCGCAGGGCGTCGTTGACCGCGTTCAGCACGGCGGCGGGCGCGCCGATGGTGCCGCCCTCCCCCGCGCCCTTCGCGCCGTTTTCCGTGAACGCGCAAGGCGTTTCGAGGTGAATGACGGTGATGTCGGGGATCTCGGTGGCGGTCGGGACGAGGTAGTCGATGAAGCTGGCGGCCGACGGTTCCCCGTTGCCGGCGTAGGTGATCTCCTCGAACAGCGCGCCCGCGATGCCCTGGGCGATCCCGCCGCGGCACTGGCCGTCGACGACCTGCGGATGGATCACCACCCCGCAGTCCTCCACACACGCGTAGCGCAGGATCTTGATCTGGCCGGTCCCGGGATCGGCCTCGACCACCACGGCGTGGGTGGCGTTGGAGAACGTGCCGTCGCCGGGCACGTCGAAGCTCGCCGTGGCCGTCAGCGTCGGCTCGACGTCCTTGGGCAGCAGGTGACTGCGCAGGTACGCCACGTCGGCGATCTCCTCGAACGACGCCCGCCGGTCCGGGTCGTCGATCTGGACGACGCCTCCGTCGCCGTCGAGGCGGACGTTGTCGGGACTCGTTTCGAGCAGGTGCGCGGCTATCTCGCACAACAGTTCGCCGAGTTTCCCGGCCGCGAGGGACACCGCCGAGCCGCCGATCGTCACCGAACGGGAGGCGAAAGTCCCCCAGCCGTAAGCGATGCGCTCGGTGTCGCCCTGGCGGAGCTTGACCTGGTCGAGGTGCAGCCCCAGCCGGTCGGCCACGATCTGCGCCAGCGTCGTCTCGTGCGACTGGCCGTGGTTCATGGTGCCGCTGGTGACCACGACCGAGCCGGTGGTGTCCATCCGGATCTCGGAGATGTCGAAGCCGGGGACCACGGCCATCTTCCGCTTGGCGAAGGCTCCCGAGCCGTACCCGGTCCGTTCCGAGAAACAGCAGTAGCCGATGCCGATGTACCTGCCTTCGGCGGCGGCGCGGTCGCGGATCCCGTACCAGCCCTCGTCGCGGATCGTGGCTTCGGCGAGTTCGAGCGATTCGCGATAGGTGCCAGGGTCGTAAGTGATGGCGTTGACGCCGGTGTAGGGGAACTGGGTGATCACGTTGCGCCGCCGGATCTCGACCGGATCGAGGCCGAGTTCCCGGGCGGCGCGTTCCATGACCCGCTCGATCGCCATCACGTACTGGGGACGGCTGACCCCGCGATAGGGCGCCGTCGGGGCCTTGTTGCTGGCGATGGCGCGAGCGCGGACGCGGTACTCGGGCACCTGGTACACGCTCGGCATCTCGGCCGACGCCATCAACGGCTCGATCCCCGCCGTGAACGGGTAGCAGGAGTAGGCGCCCATGTCGCAGACCACGTCGACGTCCAGCGCGGTGATCCGCCCGTCCTCGTCGAACGCCGCCCGCGTGCGGTAACGCTGTTCCCTGGCAAGGAATCCGGCTGTCAGCGCCTCCCGGCGGTCCTCGATCCATTTCACCGGCCGGTCCAACCGCCGGGCCGCCGCCGCGACCGCGATCTCCTCGCGGCCGACGACGCATTTCTGGCCGAAACCGCCGCCCATGTCCGGGACGGTGACCCGCACCGTGCGTTCGGGAACCCGCAGCGAACGGGCCATCGCCGTGCGCACCTGATGCGGGACCTGGGTGCACATCTGCACGAGCAACTGGTCGTCGCGGTCGTCCCAGGACGCGACCACGCCCCGCGTTTCGAGCGGGAGCGCGTTCTGCCGCCCGCTTTTCGTGACGACCTCGACCACGGTCCGGGCCGCTTCGAACGCCGCGTCGACACCGGGTGTGTCGAACATCGAGACGTCGACCAGCACGTTGCCCGGCGCTTCCTCGTGCACGAGCGGCGCGCCCTCGGCGAACGCCGTCTCCTCGGACACGATCGCCCCGAGCGTCTCGTAGTCCACCACCGCGGCCTCGACACCGTCTTCGGCGCTGTACGGATCGCGCGCGATGACCAGCGCCACCGGCTCTCCGGTGAAGCGCACCTTGCCCCGCGCCAGGATCGGCATGGCGGTCGGCGAGAACTCCTCGGGCGGACGGTCGAGCAGGGCGACGATGTCCCCGAGCTCCAGGTCTGCCGCCGTGTACGCGGCGACGACCCCTTCGACAGCCAAGGTGGCCGACAGGTCGATCCCGGCGATCGTGCCGTGCGCGACCGTCGAGCGGACGAAGGCCGCGTGCAGCATGCCGGGCAGCTGGATGTCGTCGACGAAACGGCCCCTGCCGGTGAGGAAGCGGGGGTCCTCGCGCCGGGGCACCGACGCCCCGACCCAGCGGCCGTCGCGCCCGTCGAACCGTGTGGTCATCGCGTTTCTCCTTTCTCCCAGGCCTCTCCCAGTGCCTGGGTGACGAGGGTGCGCGCCAGCCGGCGGCGGTAGACGGCGCTGCCGGCCGCGTCGTCGGGTGGATCGATGGCCGCGGCCGCGGCCTCCCCGCATTCGGCGAACAGCTCCGGTCCGGGGACACCGCCCGCGAGCAACGCCTCTGCTTCGGGCACCCGGACGGGCGCCGGTGCCACGCCGCCGAGCACGACCCTGCCCCCGCCCTCGGCGTCGAGACTGACCGCGGCGTCCACGATCGCGAAATCGCCGTGACGGCGGGCGAACTCGGTCAGCGCGGCCCGGGGCGACGGACGGGTGAAGCGCACCGCCGTCACGACCTCGTCCGGTTCGACGGCCGTGGTGTAGAAGCCGTGGAACATTTCCGCGGCCGGGATTTCCCGTGGCCCGCCCGGGCCTTCGGCGACGATCACCGCGTCGAGCAGCAGCGCGAGCAGGCACCATTCCGCGGTCGCGTCGCCGTGGACGACGCTGCCCGCCACCGTGCCGCGGGACCGGATCGGCAGATGCCCCACCCAGCGCATCGCGCGGGAGAGCACGGAGAAATCCGGTCCCAGCTCGGCGACCTCGACCGTCCGGTGGGTGACCATCGCGCCGATCGTGAGGCCGGATTCGGTGTGCCGCACCGAGTTCAGCGCCGGATCCCGGCGTAGCGGGCCCAGGTCCACCAGTGCCGTCGGCCGGGCGAGCCGGAAGTTCATCATCGGCATCAGGCTCTGGCCGCCGGCGATGAGTTTCGGGTCCTCGCCCGCCTTGGCGAGCTCGCCGAGCAGTCCGACGGCGTCGGTGACGTCGTGGGCCCGGTGGTAGCGGAACGCGGCGGGCTTCACAGAGCCGACTTCGTGGAGGAAGGCGTCTCGGCCACGGGTTCGGCCGTCTCGACGATCCGGTCGAGCTCGCGGCCCCGGGTCTCGGGCGCGCCCAGCATCATGAACACGACCGCGGCCACCACGAGGACACCCAGCAGGGTGAAGGTGAGGGGCAAGCCGAGCACCGGCCACAGGACGCTGCCGAACAGCAGCGGCGCGAACCCGGTGATCGCCCGGCTCGACGACGACGCCCAGCCGAAGCCCGAGGCACGGAGTTCGGTCGGGTAGAGCTCGGAGACGTAGGCGTACATCACCGGGATGACGCACAGCGCGAACAGGCCGAACGCGCCGATCGCCACGACCGCCGCCGCGGGCGAGTCCAGGAGCAGGGAGAACACCACGAGAGACAGGGCGGTGAGCGGTCCGGCGACCGCGATGATCCGCTTGCGGCCGACCCTGTCGACCAGGAGCACGGCGACCGCGACACCGACGATGCCGAGCGCGTTCATCAACGCTGTCGAGGCGAACGCGGCGATCTCGCTCAACCCCTGGGCCTTCAGGATGGACGGCATCCAGCTGAGCGCGGCGTAGTAGACCAGCATGACGGTGATGAACAGCGACCACGCGACCGCCGTGATCCGCGGGTTGTACGCCCACACCCGGCGGAGCTGGTCGAACGCGGCCGCGATCGGGCCGCCCCGGGTGTCCTCGACCACCGCGGGCGGGATCGAATACGGCTCCGGAGCCGTCCCCGTGCGGCGGACGAGATCGTCGATGACGGCGCGGGCCTCGGCTTCGCGGCCCTTGCGGACCAGGTACAGCGGTGACTCCGGGACACCGCGCCGCACCCAGAACAGCAGCAGCGCGGGCAGGATCATCAGCACCAGCATCCAGCGCCAGTTCCCTTCGACCGGGAGCAGCACCGTCGCGGTGACGGCGGCCAGCGTGGTCCCGACGGGCCACCAGCCGTCCATCGCCGACAGGACCCGGCCGCGATGGCGGCGCGGGGAGAACTCGCTGACGATCGCGTAGTCGACCGGGATGCAGCCGCCGAGCCCGATACCGGCCAGGAACCGCAGGGCCAGGAAGGTCTCCACGTTCGGTGCGAGCGCCCCGAGCACGGAGAACAGCGCGAACAGCAGCAGCGTGACGCTGAACGCCCGCTTCCGGCCGATCCGGTCCGCGACCGTGCCCCAGACGACCGCGCCCACGGCCATGCCGATCAGGTTCGCGGTCGCCACCAGTCCCTTCGTCCCGGCGGACAACCCGAATTCCGCCCCGACCAGCGGGGTGAGGAATCCGTTCAACGCGACGTCCCAGGCGTCGAACATGTAGCCCAGCCCGCCGATGAGGAAGATCTTTCCCTGCACGCTCCAACGCCAGGGCAGATCCTGGACGATCTGATCACCAGTTCGCATGAACCGCTCCGTTGCGATTTGCCGACCAGCGCGCCTCAGCGGGCGAACTGGTAGTGGATGGACTCGGTGTCGGGGTCGGTGAGCGGGCTGCCGTTCCACAGCCAGTCGTAGGACACGTCGGATTCGCCGTCGAAGCGCCGCAGCTTCTCGTCCCGTTCGCGCTGCTCGGGACCGTCGGGCAGGTGGTAGAAGTCCATGTTCTGCAGCGAGGCGTCCTGGACCATGCCCGCGTGCTTGGCGCGCCGGTCCACGTAGCGGACCAGGGCGCCGTCGATCCCGTCGCGGGTGACGCGGCCCAGCTCCTCGGCCAGCACGGCCGCGTCCTCCATCGCCTGGGACGCGCCTTGCGCCTGGTAGGGCAGCATCGCGTGGCACGCGTCGCCGAGCAGGGCGACCCTGCCGTCGACCCAGACCGGATCACGGCGCCGACGGTACATCGCCCACACCGAGACGTCCTCGTCCTTCGCCTTGGCCAGCATGGTCGGGACCCGATCGTCCCAGTCCTGGTACTCCGCGGCGAGTTCGGCGGCGGTGGCCGGCCCGCTCCAGTCCCGGGCGACCGCTTCGGTGCACGGCACGATCGCGACCACGTTGAGGTACTCCCCGCCGCGGATCATGTAGTGCACCAGGTGTTTGTTGGGGCCGTACCAGATCGTGGAGTGGTACCGGTCGGCCAGGAAACGGGTGGCGGGGTCCTGGGCGATCAGGTCTCCGGAGATCAGCGCCCGGTAGGCCATCTCGCCGGAGAAGGCGAGCGTGTCGTCGAATCCGGCGAGATCGCGCACCGATGACCGGATGCCGTCCGCCCCGACCACGACGTCACCGGTGAACCGGCGCCCGTCGGCGGTGACCGCGGCGGGCCGGTCCGGCACCGTCCGGTCGAGTTCGACCACCCGCGCGCCGGTCACCACCCGCACCACCGGACCGGCGCCGTCCGGGTCGAGGCAGGCGTCGAGCAGGACCCCGTGCAGGTCGGCGCGGTGGTAGTGCCAGTAGGGCGCGCCGTACTGGTCGATCACCCGCCCGCCGAGCGACAGCTGGGCGATGATGCTCCCGTCCGCCCAGCGGCGGCGGACCTGGTCCTGCGGCTCCGTCCGTACCCGTTCGAGCCGGGAACGCAGGCCCAGTCCGATGAGGATCCGGCTGGCGTTCGGCGCGGTCTGGATGCCGGCGCCGATCTCGCCCAGCGCCGGCGCCGCCTCGACCACGGTGACACGCATACCCCGCTGCCGCAGGGACAACGCCGCGCAGAGCCCGCCGAGCCCGCCGCCGACGACAACGACTTCGAATGACTGACTAGCGGCCATGTCCGCCTCCCGTCTTCGTCAAGGCTTCCGCGCCACTGAGCAGGCTTCCGGCGCCGGGCACACGGGGCTCGACCCCGAGTTCCGACAGGATCCGGAACGTCGTGGCCGTCGCCGCCGACAGCACCGGGATCCCGATCTCGTCCTCCACCGGCTGGATGGCGGGCAGCGAAGGCATCTGGACGCAGGCGGAAAGCACCAGGGTGTCCACATCGGACAGATTCAGCTTCCGGTGATGTTCCCGCAACCCGGCCGGGTCCAGCCGGGCTACGGCGAGGTTGTCCGGCACCTCAAGGGAAAGCGCGTCGGCGACCTCGAATCCGGCGTCCTCGATGTAGTCCGCCACCGCCTTGGTCAACGGCTTCATGTACGGCGTGATGATCGCGACCTTGCGCGCTTTCAACGCGGCAAGCCCGGACAGCAGCGCACCGGCGCTGGAGACGACCGGGGACTCGCAGCCCTCCTCGCGCAGCACGCGGGCGATGTCGTCTTCGGCGGTGCAGTGGTACCCGGCGCCCTGGGCCATGATCGCCACCAGGCACGCGGTCGCCACCACGTCCGGCCGGGCGTCGGCGAGTTCGGCCGCCGCCCGGCCCGCCTGGGCGTTCATCGCCCGCAGCTGCTCGGGTTCGACGTGCCGCATCCTGGCCCGCGCGGAATGGAAGACGAACCGGTCCCCCGGTTCGGCCTCCTCCCTGGCGCGCAGCATCCGCGGCAGCTCCGTCTCCATCGTGAGGTTCGAGCTGGGGACGATCATCCCGATGTGGTGGTCACTCATCGACGGCTCGCCGGGCGCATGTCGGCGACGGTCAGCTCGCCGTTGTCGACGATCAATTCGTCGTCCAGGTACAGGGAATTGCCGCGCATCGGGATGTCGAAGTGGCACGGCGTGTCGTTCGGGCCGCCCAGCTCGTTGTTGGGGCCGATGGAGAACATGACGTTGCCGTAGAAACTCCGCAGTTCCATGCCCATCCCGCCGGGGAACTGGGTGAGGCCGTGCCAGTGCGCGCGTTCGTCGAGTCCCCAGCCCACATGGCTCATGCCGTAGCCGCGGGGGTCCTCGAAGCTTTCGATGTACGAGCGCAGCAGGTCCGCGTCCAATCCGGACGATCCGGCGCCACCGCGAATGTCCTGGATGAAACCCTGCTCGATGGTGATCTCCACCGGGGTCTGCACGTAGGTGTTGAACGG
The DNA here is from genome assembly GCF_042647925.1 of Amycolatopsis speibonae. Classification (NCBI taxonomy): domain Bacteria; kingdom Bacillati; phylum Actinomycetota; class Actinomycetes; order Pseudonocardiales; family Pseudonocardiaceae; genus Amycolatopsis; species Amycolatopsis speibonae. Next base: position 28,812 of record NZ_JBHRWK010000035.1, on the reverse strand, counting down.
CAGCAGCACATCCCCGGGCGACAGCACGATCTTCCCGTCGACACCGTCGTCGGCGCCGCCGGTGAACACGAACGCCGCCGGCCAGTGGTCCCAGCGGCCGGGGGTGTCGGTGTAGCCGTATTCGGACAGCGTCGGGTACACGCCGAGCTGATAGGTGACGTCGGTGCCCGCCGGGCTGGTGATCCGCATCGTGCCCGCCTTGGCCAGGAGCTCGGCCCCGATCTCCACCCGCTCGCGCAGTTCCTTCGTCGGCATGAGCCGGGCCAGCAGTTCGGGCGGCTCGACGGCGGTGAGGATCCGCGTGCCCGCGTCCTGGATGGCGAACTGTTCCTTGCTGAACAACAGGAACGTGCAGTCGACCACCATGTCCACGCTCTTGAGCGCCTCGACGGCCAGCGGGATGTTCCCGAGCCCCGAGTCGCCCACCGCCCACGCGCCCGCGGCGCTGGACGGCGAGGGAAGCCGCAGGTGATAGGCCGACGCGCCCAGCTGCTGGGCGGCCCACAGGAAGGCGTCGGCGTACTCCGCGCGCTCGCCGCCGCGGGTCAGCACCACCACGGTCTCGCCCTCGTGCACCCCCGAAAAAGTCAGCTGGCGCAAGCAGATGTCGTTGAACAGGTTCTGGTCCATCGTCGAACACCTCCACACTAATCCGAGCACGTACTATCCGAGCACGCAAGAGTTGGGCCCGGATCCGCTCTCTCGCAACCCCCGAAGGGGTCTTCATCCGAACACGTACTATCCGGATACGCAAGAGGTCGCGGTGGACAGATGTCGGCGCCTGCCCGTGAGCGACCGTCCGGACACGTAGGATCACCCGGGGGGCCCGGGCAGCGGGTGGAGCCGACAAGGGAGAAGGCGATGGGTGAACCGGCGCGCACGGGCCGACGCAGGGAAGACGCGCCGAGCGTCACCCCCGCGCCACCCTCGGATCTGCTGGCGGCGCCCGGCTACGGGGCCCGGCGGCTGTACCAGGCCTACCTCGCCGCGTGGAACCGCCACGTGGACCCGGTGCTCACCGGTCCGCAGTTCGCGGTCCTCTCCGCGGTGCGCGCCTACCCCGGCAGCGACCAGAGTTCCCTCGCGGGCGCCGTCGCGCTCGACACCTCGACGATGGCAGACCTCTGCCGCAGGCTCGAGCGGCGAGGCCTCATCCTGCGCGTCGAGTCCCCGCACGACGCCCGCCGCAAGCTGCTGTCGCTCACCGAAGAGGGCAAAACGGTCCTGAGCCAGGTGAACCGCCGCGCCCGCAGGCTGGACAAGGCCCTCCTGGGCGACGACAGCGACGTCGACACGGCGGCGCTGCTCAACGCGCTCGGCGCCCACTGGGAACGGATCGCCTCGGTCGACAAGTTGCGCTGACGGCGATGTCAGGCGGCTTCCGGCTCTTCCCGCAGGATCCGCCAGCACACGTAGAGACAGACACCCGCCGAGGGCGCGCCACCCAGCAGCGTGGCCGCGATGGCGAGCCCGATCGTCTGCCCGGCCAGGTACAGCGGCACCTGCACCGCCGTGGCGATGCAGCACTTCACCACGAAGACGGCGGTGCACAGCTGATAACGGCGGCGCAATGCCGGATCGTGCCGCCAGGCGAATTTGTCACGACGCAGCACTCCCAACGCCACCCCGACCATTGGCCAGCGCACCAGCACGGACAGCAGGAACACCGCGCCTTGTGCCGCTTGGATGAACACCGCCGGAAGGTAGAAGTCGATCGCCTGCCCGGTGCTCCCGGCCAGCAAGGTGGACCCGCCGACGATGACCAGCCCGATCGCCGCCGACCAGTAGCGCCGGTCGGTCCACACGCGCACGACCGCGAACACCAGCACCACGCCGACCGCGATCAGCGCGGAGGTCCACACCTCGCCGGTCAGCAGGTACGCGATCAGGAACACCACCCGGGAGGCGACTCCTTCGGCGACCATGCGCCAGCCGCCCACCGCGCTGAACAGCGACAAGGACTTCCGCGTCAGCACATCGAGGCTCATGCGCTTGCCTTCGCCGAGGAGGTGGGGAAACTGTCGCGACGCATCGTGTCCTCGTAGGCGCCGATCGCGTCGAGCAGGTCGAGCCGGCCACGATCGGCCTCGACCAGCGCCTCACGGAGGCGGTTCGCGTCCCGCATCGCCAGGTTTCCGCCGAAACCCGGGGCCAGGTGGATGGCGTCGCCGAGAACCGTCACCGGGGTGACGGGCCAGGCGGGCATCGGCGGGATCACCCCGATCCGCAACACGGCCGTGACGTCTTGCCGGGTTTCGGCGACGATCGACCGCAATGCCGGGTGCGGCTCGTCGGCCTGTCGCCATACCTCGGCCGGTGATCCGAGGCGCTCCTTCGTGACGGGCAAAGCCCACATCACGTAGTCCTCGATCTCGGCGACGGCGTGGGATCCCAACGCGGGCAACCATTTCTCCCGCGCGACGACCGGGCGGCAGCCGAACCGCAGGACGCCCAGCGCCATCGTCGTGCCGCCCACTCGCGCGACGGCCGGGTCGTCGCCGATCAGCCCCGGCAACCCCAGACCGGCCACGACTCCGAGCGGGGTCGCCCCCATCATCACGCGCCGCCCCGTGTCGGCCACCCGCACGTCCGGCAGGTACTGGCGGCGCACCGCGGAGCCGACGCCGTCCGCGCCGACCAGGACGTCCGCGGTATCCGTTCGGCCGTCGGCGAAGAACGCCCGGACCCGGCCATCGGCGCGCCACTCGAACCGCCTGAACTCCGCCCCGAACCGGACCACGTCGTCGAGCCCCGTCAGCAACACCGCCCGGAGCAATGGACGGTGGGCCTGCCTGCCAGGCCGCGCCCGGCCCGACATACCGTCAGAGGACCGAGCCGCCACGACGGCGAGCTCTCCCTCCACATCGGACAGTGTCAGGGTCTGCTCACGTGCTCCCCCCAGGGTGGCTTCCACCATCGCGACGTGCGCCGGGGGCAGGCACTCCCTCAGCGCCGCGATCCCCCGGTCGTCGACATGCAGGCTCACCCCCTGCGGACGCCCCAGCACGCCGTCCCGCTCGTACACCGCGACCTCGATCCCCGCCCGGCGGAGCCCGTGGGCCAGCGTCAACCCTCCTAGTCCGGCGCCGATCACGATCACTCTCATCCTCGCCACCCCTTTCTTCATCGCCTGATGAAGAACACGGTACGGGAAAACTCCACCGCGTGATGGAGAAAGGATGTTAGGCTTCGGGGGTCATGACGGAACACGACACTCACGGCCGCCCCGGACGCTGGCGGTCCGGTGCGGAGAGCAAGCAGCGAATCCTCGAGACCGCGCGCGACCTGTTCGGCGAGCACGGCTACGGCGCCACGACCGTGCGCGCGATCGCCACCGCGGCGGGAGTCGACCCGGCGATGGTGTTCTACTTCTTCGGCACCAAACAGGGCCTGTTCAGCGCCGCCGTCGACATGTCCGGCGCCGTCCCGCCCGCCATCGAATCGATCTTCGCCGGCGGCCTCGACACCATCGGCGAGCGCATCGTCCGCGCCCTGGTGGAAAATCTCGACAAGTCGGGCCGCACCCCGCTCGTGATGCTGACCAGGTCGGCACCGACCGACGCCCAGTCCGAAGCCCTGCTGCGCGAATTCATCGACAGGGAGATCACCGACAGGCTCGCGGCGACGCTCGACACGCCGGACGCCGCACTACGGGCGGCCATGGTCAACGCCCAGATCCTCGGTCTCACGGTGGCGCGGTACATCATGCGGATCGAACCGATCTCGTCCCTGTCCACGGACGAACTGGTCGCGCGGTTCGGTCCCCTCGTGCAGCACTGCCTGACCGGACCTCCTGGGTCTCAGGGCGCGGAACCGACCTGAGCGACCATCTCGCGCACCGTCGCCAGGGTTTCGTCGGGATGGTCGAGGTGCACGTTGTGCGTCGCCCCCGGCCAGCACTCGACCCGCCCGCCGAATGCGGCGGCGAAACGCTCATGGGAACGCCGCATCGCACTGTCCTGCTTGCGATCGGCGGTCACCACGACGGCAGGAAGCCGGGGCAGATCGGCACTCTGCAGATCCCTCGCCAGCACGGTGAGGCCGCGGACGGCACGGGCCAGCATCGGGGTATCGGCGTCCGCCGTCCGCAGGAAAGCGGCCTCGCAGTCCGGCCGGAGCTCTTGGCGTCGCGCGGCCCGGACGACGGCGGCGCGGAGGACGCGCGGAATGGCCCCGCGCAGCACGGGAACGGTCGAGAGCGTGCCGAGCACGCCCATCGTGCGCTCCAGACCGGCGCACGTCCGGGGATCGTCGACGGGCGTCGGGTCGAGCAGGACCAGGCCGGCGACCTTGTCTGGGTGAGCGCGGGCGAGCAGCACCGCCACGGCACCCCCGAGGCTCTGCCCGACGACCACGACCGGGCCGCAGTCCAGGCGGTCGATGAGCGCGCTCAGGTGGGACGCGGCGTCCGCCAGCGCACCGTCGTCCGACGAGGTACCGGTCCCCGGCCGGTCGTGCACGATCACCCGGCAGCCGGGGTCGGCGACGAGACCTTCGACCAGACCGGGAAAGAAGCCGTCGCAGGACTCGGCTCCACCCGGCAACAGCAGCACCGGCTGCCCCGACTCGCCGTGGACGCGGACTCCGTCGATCTCCATCAACTCTCCTCGCCGTGATGAGCAGGCAGCGTATCGCGGGCTTCCCCGCCGCCTTTGTCGCCCGTGAGAGCTACGCGGAGTCGGAGTCGCCCGCGAGCAGCAGCGCCGCGGCCGATCGAGCCGCGTTCACCGGAACGCGGAAGATCAAGGTCGGCGAGCGTTCGGTGAACGTGTCCTGCGCGGGAAACCCGACCCAGCTCGCCGATTTGCGGCAACGAGTGCCCGCTTCGGCCACCGGCATGGCGGCCGAACCGCGGGACCAGACCTTGGCGGTGCTACATCTACGTCGACCAGCCGGACCTCCCCGTCCGGGCGATCCAGCGCGTCATCGACGAGGCCGCGAAGCCCGAGTTCGGCGAGCAGTTCGCGCGGGACCGCAGTCCTGGTCCCCCTCGACAGGTCTCGCCCGAATCCGGCGCTTCACGTGGCCCCGCCCAGAGGGAACCGCCTCGCACAGTTCGCTGAATCCGGTGATCCGTAAGTGAACCGAAGATGAACAGAAACGTACCCCGGCACCACGGGCGGCTCCTGGACCTGCCTCTTCCCGCGCGCGACGGCCGGTCGGCGCAACACTCGCGGGCCGCCGGTGGTACCACCGTGCGGAGATGATCGATTACGGTGTGCCAGACCTGGGGGCCACGACCATCGGGAACCCTCATGCCGACACTCACCACCGTCGCCGACTGGACGATCACCGCGTCCGGGGACACCGCCTGTTTCGCCCATGCCACCGGCGACGGGTACTGGGCACCCCGGGTGTGGGACGGCCGCGGCCTCGGGATCGCCGCCGCCGATCTCGCCGCGTTCGACAAGGCGCTCGGTGAGATGATGAAGCTGCCTCTCTATTGGCAGGCCCGCACTCGTCATGGTGACAGCGGGGCCGGAGACCGCGCGGTCTGGTCCGAGCCCCGCTACGAGCCGGACGACGATTTCGTCTACATCGCAGGCCCCTGCCGGTCCGCCGAGCCCACCGTGGGCTATCGGCCGGTCTCCGCGTTCGACGTCGACCTGGTCCACCTGCGTGGCCTGCGGATCAGGGTCGCCGCGTACCGGTCGACGGCCCTCGAGTCACGCACAGGGGCGTAGAGACGTCCCGCCAGGCAGGTAGCGCTTCCGCTCGTCCTCGGTCAGGGAACGCCCGGCCAGCCGGCAGGCGCGATCCAGCCACGCGCCCTTGCCGAACGGCCAGTCGACGACAACCGCGCCGTGGGCCGCGACGAGGTTCGCGCCGTCCACCGAGGGGGCGAGCGACCAGACGTAGCCGACGCCGAACTCAAACGAACGCCCGATCTGAAGGCCGCTGGCGACGTCCCACAGGCGAAGCGTCCCGTCCTGGCTTCCGGAGGCCAAAGTCGTGCCGTCGGGCGAATAAGCCAGTGCCAGCACCATGTCGGTGTGCCCTTCCAGCGTGCTTTTAGTCGTACCGTCGGCCAGTGTCCACAAGCGAATGGACCGGTCGTCGCTGCCGCTGGCGAGGAATCGCCCGTCCGGGCTGAACGCGAGGCTCGTGACCGGCAGGGCGTGCCCGGTGAAGGTCCGGATGTCCCGGAACCGGTCGCTCTTGCCCGCGAAGGAGATCTGCGGCGGAGCGGAGACGCCGTCACCGGAAGCGACGGCGACGCTGTTCCCGTCCGCGCTCAGGGCTATCGCCGTCACGGCGCCTTTGGCCGCGGTGAAGGACACGCCGGGCAGGTCGGTGAAGAGCACTTGGCCGTCGCTGAAGCCGGCCGCCAGATTCCCCCCGCCGTCGGCGACGAGACCGGTGACCGCGGTACCAGGCCGGTCGGACAGCGTCCGGGTCGTTCCGGTGACGGGATCGAGTTCGGTCAAGGTGCCGCGGTCGGTGCCGACAGCGATCGCTCCGGTCGGCTCCCAAGCGAGGCCGACGACGGAGCCCTCAAAGGCATGCACGTCCCTTGTGGCCCCTTCGCGGGTCACCCGGACGACGCCGTCCGCGCCTCCCGACGCGACGGCACCGGCGGGGTTCCTGGCGACGGCCTGGAGCGGCCCTGTCGCTTGGGCCAGCGGAGTACCGGCGGGAGACCGCCTGCCACTGAGGTCCCATGAGATCACCCGGCCGTCCTGGTCCGCTCCGACCAGGAAGTCGCCTCCGCTGCCGAGCGCGACGACAGGTTTGGCGAGGCCGGGACGAGTGGGTTCGACGGCCAACGGCTCCGGAGCGAGGCGCCACGACGTGATCGTGCCGGTATCCGACCCGGCGAACACCGTTTCGCCGTCGCCGGACGACACGACAGCCGTCCCGCCGCGTGCGTCCGTCCACAAAGGAGGTTGCCCGGAGAGGAGGTCCCAGACGCCGATCCGGCTCTCGTCCGCCGTCACCACGCGTGTGCCACCGGCGATGTCCAGCCGCATCGTCGTACCGGTCGACACGGAGCCCGGTTCGGCGAGGTCGGGCAGTTCGGCCCCGTCGGCGAGCCGCCAGCGTTTGAGCGCTCCCTCGGTCGTGAGCGCGATGACCTGGCCGGTCTTGTCGGCGACGGCGAGCGCCACGACATCGGCGCTCTGCGCCAGTGGCGGCAAAGGTGTCGCTTCGCCGGTCAGCGTCCAGCGTTCGACAGCGCCGAATCGGGTGGCTGCGAGCAGTTGGTCGCCACCCGGGCCGAGGGCGAGGCCGACGACGGCGGAAGTCGCCCTGAGCGGGCCGCGCACTGGCGCCGCGACTCCTGCCCGATGCAATGTCACCAGGCCGGTGGCGTCCGCGACGGCGATGAGGTCGGCGGTCGTCGTGACGGCGCTGATGTTGGCGTGATGGCCGGTGAAGCAGGGGCCGGTCTCGTGGCCGTCGGCCGGGGAAAGCGCGCAGACCGCGCCGTCGGCGGTGCCGACGAGCGCGGACCCGTCGCGGGTGAACCTGGGGGCCACGGTCGTGGCGTGCCGCCCTGCCGGGAGCAGGTAGGCGAGAGGGCCGCTGCGCGCGGAGACCACGTCCATGACCGCCGCACGGGTGACGGCGTTGTCGTCGGTCTCCGCCCCCGCGACGGCCAGCAGCGCGCCGAGGTCTCGTTCCTGCCCGCTCACGGATCGCGACCGGGCGGCGAGTGACACGGCGTCCGCGACGGTCTTTTCCCGGCTGATGCGGCGTTGCTGACTCACGACGACGAACGTGATCGCCACCGCGGCGGCCAGCGCCGCGGCCAGGAGACCGAGCAGGCGCGACCGCCATCGCTGCCGATGCTCGAGCCGGCTGCTCAGCGAGAGGAACCGTAGTTCGACGTCGTTCACCGTCAGGCCGCCGGATCGGCGTGCGACCTCGATGGCGGCGAGCCGCGCGCCCCGCAGCAGATAGCTCGGGTCCGCGTCGTGCTGCTTCCACGTCGCCGCACCACCGCTGAGGTCGTCCTGCGCGCGCTTCGTCTCCCTGTCCTCGCTCAGCCAGTTCCGCAGCCGGGTCCAGGCGCGCAGCACCGTCTCGTGCGTGATGTCGACGATCGGGGCCTCGGTCGCGGAATCCAGATCGGTCGTGAGGATCCGGGCGGCGGCGAGCCGGGCGGCGACCTCCCGCACGGCGGTCTCGTCGTCGGCGTCGGTCACCAGGTCCTCGAGCCGGGCTTGACGGCGCACCGCGACGGCGTTCTCGCCGAGGTGGGACAGCCGCAGCATCATCCGGCGAGCCGTCCCCCGGTGCCTGTCGCCCAGGGACTCCCACACAAGCTCGGCGGCGTGGTCGATCGCGCCGTCGAGCGCGCCGGCGTTCGCGTATTCGGCGAGGGTCAGCCAGCCGTTGCGCCGCCGCCGCCAGGTTTGCGCCAACGCGTACGAGAGCAGCGGCAACGCGTTCTCGGCGGCGCTGGTGTCGGCCAGCATCCGGTCGATCAGTTCGGGTTCCACGCGCAGTCCGACCTGGTCCGCCGGTTTCTCGATCACCTCGCGGATGGCCTGCGGCCCCATCGGCAGCACCCGGTGCTGGGCCGCCGAAACCGCCGCCGCCAGTACGGGTTCCTGATCGAGGTGCGGATAGAAGTCCGACCGCAACGCGACGACGACCTGGGTCTCGCCGGACGGATGCGGGCCGGCGACAGCGGCGAGGAACGCGGCACGCGAGCCGGGATCCACCGCCGGGTCGAACACCTCCTCCAGCTGATCGATCACCCAGATCGACGGCCCGCCCGCGATGTCCCGGACAGCCGCGTCGAATTCACCGAAACGGGCCGGATCCTCACGAAGAGCCGTCGCGATCTCGGCCGTCCGGGTTCCGGTGAGCCTCGCGAAGACCGCCGCCAGCCGCTCGACAGGCTGACTACCGGGCCGGAGCGGCAACGCGGTCCACCGGGCCGAGCCGGCGACCGCGCCGTCGGCGAGAGCGGGCAGGACTCCGGCCGACAGCAGCGACGACTTGCCGCTGCCGGACGACCCGACCACGGCCACCAGCGGCGCCCGGCGGATCAGGGCGAGGACGGCGTCGACATCTCTTTCCCTGCCGTGGAAATACACCGCCAGGCGGTCACCGAAAGCGTCCAATCCGGGATAGGGGCAGAGATCCGACGCCCGGCCCGGCCGCGTGACGTGGTCGCCGAACGGAGCGCCGTCGTCGGCGAGGACTGTGACGGGGCCGTGAACGGTGAGGTCCCGGCCGGCGACGAGCCCACCGTGCTGCTCCAGATTGCCGTGCTGGACGACCGGCCCTGCGTTCTCGACCGACAGCGTCGCCGCCTCGGCTTCAACTTCTGACGACGCTTCATCTTCTGACGACGCTTCATCTTCTGACGACATAGTGGCGATCGTCGTAGCTGCCGATGGCGATCTGATTCGAGTCCACGGATACGCGGAGGTCGCAGGAACCGGCCTGCGTGCCCGGATCCACCAGCGCGACCCGCACGTCGAAGGTGATGGCCGCCCCACCGGATCCGCCGATGCTCGTCGGCGCCTGAGCGATGGAACAAGCCCCGTTCGCGCGCGTGTAGATCATCAACCGCGGGAGGTCGTGCATGGCCGTCACCCGCACCTGCAGCGTCGCGCCGGGGTTGCCCGGCGAGTACACCAGCGTGTCCGCCGAACCCAGCCAGCCGATCTTGACAGCCAGCTTGTTCACCATCCAGGTGAGGACGACGGGCTGGGCCGGGGCGAAGGCGGCGTTCCCGGCCTGCGTGGCGGTGACCTCGCAGGTCAACGGAACCGACTGGGCACGGGTGGTGACCCCGGTGAGCGCGGACGCCCAGCAGCTGCCACCGCGGCCGCCGTTCTGAAGCTGGTAAGCGACGGGAAGGCCCGACGTGGCGCAGGCGCGCATGGTCACTTCGACGTCCGGCCACTGGTGGGTGCCGAGCGCGGGGAAGACGATCCGCTGCTGGGCTCTCCCGTCCTCCGCTGGACCGGCGGGCGGCTTTCCGCACGGGTTGGCCGGGCTTCCGGGCGCCGGCGACTTACCGGCCGGTCCCGGTCCTGACCCCGGCCCCTGGCCTGGCCTCGTTCCGGGCCGAGGCGGTTGGTCCGGCGGTGCCGCCGACGTCCCGCCCGGCTTCCCCGGGCCTGCCGCCGTCGACGTGCCGGGCACCGGGATCTCTCCCGACGACGCCGTGGCCGACGGGGAACCGGTGGATATCTCCGGAACCGGTGGTGAGTCGGGATCCTTGGCAGCCGGTTCGCGGCCGCACGACGTCAGTGCCGCGATCAGGAGGAGCCCGGCCGCGATACTCCCGGCCCTTCTCGTGGTCGTCATGTCATTCCCCCGGAGCGGAGAGAGTGATGTCCCGCCCGGCGACGTGGCGGGTGCCCTTGATGGACACATTCCCGCCGATGGCCACCGCTCCGGCGTCCCGCACCTGAATGCTTTGGTGACCTGTCGGTTTCATCCGCTCGGCCAGTTCCGAAAGCGCGGCCGCGAACTCGGAATCGGCACTCATCGCTTCGTCCAGATGATCTTCGACGGCGGCCTGCCGTCGCTGGTTGTCCGGCTGTTCCACCAGGCGTTCCAACGCTCCCGAGGCCTGCGGGTCCGCCGAAAACCTGCCGCGTACCTTTTCCCACAAGGCGCGAAGTCCTTGCGTGACTCCTTCGTCGACGACCTCGCTCGCGACACCGGCCAAATGCCGGCCATAGCTGATCAGAAACGACGTGATCGCCGCCGCGGAAACCGCATCCATGCCACCCTCCCGAAACCCCTCAAGCATTCCGTACGCCGTTCAGCGTACTCATCTCAAAGAGCACGAGACGGACCGCGAGATACGTCGCCGAAATGACATCTGAATGGCAAAGTTCGCGGCGAACCCGGTGATTCTTTTTCCGATTTCCCACGAAAGTGTAGACAGGTTTCGGTGGTGATCATCGACCGCCGGGCCCGGCACCCGAGGGGTCCGCCCACGAGGAGGCGCCGCGCGCACCCGCATCGGCGCGTTTTTGGCGAGTTGTGCGCATTTCTGGCAGGGGCGTAACAACTTCCGGTCTTCTCACGCCATACCGGACAGCTGTCGTGTTCTTTCCGGTCCCCACGCAGGAGGAGTTCGGGTGATGAGTTCTCGCCGTCCGCTGTTCCCACGAAGATCACGGCGCGCGTTGGCGGTGGGCGTGGTCGGCCCGCTCGTCGGCGCCCTCGCGGTCGCGCTCGCCGCCGTGACACCCGCCGACGCCGCGGTACCCGCCGGTTTCACCGACACGCTGGCGATCGGCGGGCTCAGTTCGCCGACAGCCACCGCGTTCGCGCCCGACGGCCGGGTGTTCGTCGCGGAGAAGAGCGGCCTGGTCAAGGTCTTCGACTCGCTCGCCGACCCGACGGCGACGGTCTTCGCCGACCTGCGCCCGCAGACGCAGGACTTCTGGGACCGCGGCCTGCTCGGGCTGGCCGTCGACCCCGCTTTCCCTGCCAGGCCTTACGTTTACGTCTCCTACACCCTCGACGCGGTGCCCGGCGGCACCTCGCCGCGATGGGGTGACACCTGCCCGACCCCGCCGGGCGCCACCGCCAAGGGCTGCGTGGTCACCGGCCGCGTCTCCCAGCTGACCATGGGCCCGGCCGGGACCGCGGTCAGCGAGAAGCCGCTGGTCACGGGCTGGTGCCAGCAGTTCCCCAGTCACTCGATCGGCGCTCTCGCCTTCGGGCCGGACGGCGCCCTGTACGCCGGTGGCGGCGACGGCGCCAGCTTCAACTTCGCCGACTACGGCCAAGTCGAGAACCCCTGCGCCGACCCGCCCTCGCCTGCCGGGACGAACCTCACGCCGCCGACGGCCGAGGGCGGCGCGCTGCGTTCGCAGTCACCACGTCGCCCCGCCGGGAAGCCCGTGCTGCTCAACGGCACGTTGCTGCGCCTCGACCCGGACACCGGTGAAGGCTTACCCGGCAATCCCTTCGCGGGCAGTGCCGACGCCAACGCCCGGCGCGTGATCGCCTACGGCGCGCGGAACCAGTTCCGGTTCGGCTTCCGGCCGGGCACCGGTGAGCTCTGGGCGGGCGACGTCGGCTGGGACACCTGGGAGGAGATCAACCGCGTCGCCGACGTCGGCGACGGCGTGGCCGAGAACTTCGGCTGGCCCTGTTACGAGGGCAACGCCAGACAGGCCGGATACGACGGCGCGAACCTCGACCTGTGCGAGTCCCTGTACAGCACCGGCGGGCACACCGCGCCGTACTACGCCTACAACCACCGCGCCAAGGTGGTGGCGAGCGACCCGTGCCCCACCGGCGGCTCGTCGATCAGCGGCATCGCCTTCGAGTCCGGCAGCAACTACCCCTCCGAGTACTCCGGCGCGCTGTTCTTCTCCGACTCGTCCCGAGGCTGCATCTGGGCGATGCGGACCGTCGACGGCCAGCCGAGCGCGAGCCGTCTGGTGCCTTTCGTGACCGGCGTCAACACGCCGGTGCAGGTGCTCACCGGCCCGGGCGGCGACCTGTTCTACGTCGCGCTGGGCAGCGGCGAAGTCCGGCGCGTGAGCCATCCCGGCGGCACCAACCGGCCGCCGACCGCGGTGGCCACGGCGAATCCGGCGAGCGGCCCGGCACCGCTGGCGGTCCGGTTCGACGGCACCGGCTCCACCGACCCGGACGCCGGGGACACCCTGTCCTACGCGTGGGACCTCGACGGTGACGGCGCCTACGACGACTCGGCGGCACCCGACCCGGCCTGGACCTACACCGCGGCCGCCGCCGTCGACGCCGGGCTGCGGGTGACGGACTCCCACGGCGCGAGCGCGACCACGACGGTGCGGGTGACCGTCGGGAATCCGGAGGGCCTCGACCCGGTGCCGGTCATCGACCGCCCGGCGGGCACGCTGACCTGGTCGGTCGGCCAGACCGTGCCGTTCTCCGGCCGTGCCGTCGACGCCCAGGACGGCGAAGTCCCGGCGTCGGCGCTGTCCTGGCGGCTCGCGATCCGGCACTGCGCGGCCAACGGCACCTGCCATACGCACAACGTCCAGGACTTCCCCGGCGTCGCGTCCGGCTCGTTCGTCGCACCGGACCACGAGTACCCGTCCTATCTGCAGCTGACCCTCACAGCGACCGATTCCAGCGGCCGCACCGGCACCAAGACCGTCGATCTCCAGCCGAAGACGGTGTCGCTGAGCTTCACCTCCAACCCCGGTCAGGCGCTGCTCACCGTCGGCGGGACCCAGCAGCGCACCCCGTTCTCCCGGACGGTGATCGCCGGATCCATCAACTCGATCAGCGCGGACAGCCCGCAGAACCTGCCACCGCTCAACCTGAAGTACGCCTTCACCGACTGGGCGCACGGCGGCGCGCGGACACAGAACATCGTCGCGCCGGGCACGTCCACGACCTACCAGGCGAACTACCGGCTCTGCTGGCTGTTGCGGCCCTGCTGAACCGTCGCCCTCCGGTGCCCGGCCGCGTCCCGCGGCCGGGCCACCCGGGGTCAGCGCTGCAGCGCGGCGACCGGCTGGATACGCATCGCCCGGAACGCGGGCACGAGACCGGCCAGCAGGCCGGCGAGCGCACCGCAGGCCGACGCGACCAGCGCGGACCCGGTGTCGATGACCGGCGTCCACCCGTTGAACACCGAGACGGACGCGGTGATGACGACACCCGCCATCGCGCCGATGATCCCGCCCAAGGCCCCGAGCAACGTCGTTTCGCCCAGCAGCTGGGCGAAAACATGGCCGGGTTTGGCGCCGACGGCGCGCCGAAGCCCGATCTCCGGGGTGCGGGCCGCGATACCGGCCGTCGCGGCGTTGGCGATCGACACGGTACCGATCGCCAACGCGACCGCGGACAGAATGAGGCTCAGCTGAGTGACGTTGCCTTCGATCTCCCGGCGAAGCGACTGGGGATCCGGGGGCGCGACGGCCCGCACCGCACCGACCGCCGTCGGCAGCAACGCCAGTGGTGCTTGCCCGCCGATCATCTGGGCCGCACCCGGCGCGGTCTTGATGATCACGTCGCGCCGCGGCGGCTCCGCTGTCGCGCCGACGGCGAGCTTTTCCGCGACGGAGAACGGGATCACCGGTGACAGCAGTGTTTCGGAGCGGCGCTGCACGTCGTCGAAGATGCCGATCACGGTGAATCCCCGGTCTCCGGCGAACACGGCCACGCCCACCCTGTCGATCCCGAGCCGGTCGGCCAGCCCGCGCGGCAGCAGGATCACCGGCGCGGCGGTCTTCTCGTGGTACTCGTCGTAAGTGCGCCCCAGGGTGACCGCGGGCTCGATCACACCGAGCGCCCCCGGGTCGGCGCCCATGATCTTGGCTTTCACCTCTGGCGAGGTCTCCCCCGCCGTACGCCGGATCGGCGTCTCGGAAACGGTCATCCGCCGGCCCGCCGCCTCCACCCCGTTGAGCCCGCGCAGTACCGCGAGTCCCGCCGGATCCTGCCAAGCCGGGGTCTCCCGCGCGTCGCCGGGATTCCGTGCCGCCTCGCTCGGTTCGACCAGGACCTCGGTCGCCCTGCGCAGATCGAAGACGTCCGAGACCTGCTGCGTCAGAGTCGACGAAATCCCCAGTGTGGCGACGAAAGCGGCGGCCCCGAGGATGGTCCCGATCGTGGTCAGCAATGACCTGGCGGGATGTCCGGCGATCGAGAGGAAGGCCTCTTTCAGCAGATCGCGGAGCCGCAGTCGCGGCGTACCCAGGCCCAGGTCACGCTCGCGCATGAGCGACCTCCGTGACGACGCCGTCGACGACCTCCAACCGCCGTTGCCCCTGCTCGGCGACCTTGCCGTCGTGGGTGACCACCACCAGCGTCAGTCCCGTTCCGTGGAGATCGGCGAGCATGTTCAGGACCTTGCCGGTGTTGGCGGTGTCGAGATTGCCGGTCGGTTCGTCACAGAACAGCACGGCGGGCTCCGCCGCGATCGCCCTGGCGATGGCGACGCGCTGCCGTTCACCGCCGGACAACGCGCGCGGATCGGAGGCCGCCCGGTGTGACAAGCCCATCCTGTCGAGCGCTTCGGCGGCCAGCCGCCGCCGCCGTTTCGGCGGTACCGGCCCGTACAACAGCCCGAGTTCGACGTTTTCCAGCGCGCTCCGCCCGGCCAGCAGATGAAAGGCCTGGAAGACGAAGCCGAACAGCTGACCGCGTATGGCGACTCTCAGCCGCTCCTTCGCGCCGATCGTTTCCGCGCCACGCACCTGGTACGAGCCCGAATCCGGCTCGTCCAGGAGACCGAGCACGTTCAGCAGCGTCGACTTCCCCGCTCCGGACGGCCCGGTGATCGTGACGTACTCACCCTGGCCGATGACCAAGGACGTCTCACGCAGCGCGTGCACCGGAACCGCGCCGGCGTAGGTCCGCGTCACCCTGTCCAACGACAGCAGGGGTTCGGTCATGACCCACCCTTGCCGTTCACGCCCACCACGACCGGGACGCCCACCTTGAGCACGGCGGGATCCTGTGGCGTCACTTCGGTCCAGCCGCCCGCCGCCTTGCCCGTCTTCACCGTGACGTCGACCGGATCCTTACCGGCCAGAACGGTTACGAACGTCGACCCGTCAGCGTGCGAATAGACAGCGGTCACCGGCACCGCCAGTACTTCCGCGCCCGACTCGGCATCCGCGATCGACACCCGGAGCATGCGGTCCGTCACCGCGGGCGGCTCGCCCGCGAACTTCAACCGGACCGCGAATCCGGTCGTGCCGTCGGCGCCGGTCACCGGTTCGGTGCCGACCGAGGCCACCTCGGCCGCGGCCGACTCCCCTGTCGTGTCGTCGACGGCCTGCGCGCGCTGACCGGCTTTGAGCACCCCGATCTGCTCCCGGTTCGCGATCACCTGCAACGCGGCGGGCTGCCCGTCCAGTTCCAGCAGGATCGCCTTGGGGTCGTCGAGCACCGCGCCGACCCGGACGCCGACCGCGGTGACCTTGCGCCGGGGGCTGTCCAGGAGCACCACCGACGAACGAGGCAGGTTCACGGTGGGTGTCAGCGCGGCCGGCGTCTCCGGGGCGGGGGTGGTCCCACCGGGGTTCTGCTTGGCCGAGGGTGCGCCGCTCACCGCGGCCGGGTCATAACCCCTTGCCTGGTAGAACCTGCTCAAGCCTGCCCTGCTCGCCTCGTCGAACTTCCCGTTCACGGGGACGCGGTACCCGAGCCTGCCGAGCGCCCGCTGGACCTGTTCGACATCCGGCCCCGCGATGTCCGGGGTGAGGTCCCGGTAGAGCGGGAAAGGCAGTACGAGGCCGAAAACCGGTCTGCCGCTGATCTCGGCCAGCACTTTGCCCTCGGCGGCCTGGCCACCGACGCCCACCTTCACCCCGGTCACCACCGCGTTGTCGCCTGTGCTGCCCGGCGGCGACGCGACCTTCACCGAGGACCCCGCGATCACTTTGCCGCGCACGACGACGGGCTCGGCGAGTTTGCGGGACTCCGCTTTGGCCGTCACCGGTGACGGAGACGGCGGGCGGGCGTCCGCCGCGGCCTGCTCCGGGGATTTCAACTCCTGCCCGAAAACCGTTCCCACGGCGACGACCACGGCGGCCACGATCACCAGCACCGTCGCCACCACGATCCACCGGCGGCGCTTCCGGCCAGGCTGCGCGACGACGACCTCGGTCACGGCTGTCTCCGTTTCCCCCGGCTCAACAGGTGCCCATATCCTGATAGTCCGTGACCAGCCAGCCGTTCCCGCGCGGGGCGAGCGTGTAGCGCACCAACTGGTTCGGTCTCGCGAAGAGCTGATCCGCTTTCACCGTATCGGTTTTCGCGTCGTACTGGATCCAATCCTTGATGGTGACGCAGTCCACCACCGAAGCACGGGCTCGGTCGACGGAAATTTCACGAAGATCGTGGCCGACTTTGCCTTTCGCGACGATTCCGGTTTCGCGCGCGCGGGTCAGCGCCGTCCGCACCAAGGCGAGCTGCCTTCCTGCCGTACGTTCGCCGAGAGCGGGGCTGTCGGGATCGCTAACGGCGTTGGCCCGCAGCATCGCGTCCCAATAGGCCAGGTAGTCCTGTTTCACCTGCCGGTGCCGGGGTGTCATCGGGTCGGCCTTCGTCTCGGCGCAGGCCGCCGCCGCGACCAGCACCAGCCCCAGGCACAGCAGAATCTTCGGTCTCATCACCGACCACCGAGGATGGCTTTCGCCTGATCGACTCGTGTCTTCACGGCCTCTTCGAGCCCCTGAAGGCCGGAATCGTTCTGCTTGATCAATTCCTTCTGGTAGGCGGAGATGACGGCTTCCCAGGTGCCGAGCACTTTGTTCTCCTTCTTGCACAGCATATCGGCCTTCGCCGTGTCGATCTCGGCCGCGCTCGCCGGATCCGGCCACGCCGCCGCGGCGGCCTCGGCGGGATTGCCGTAGGTGAATCCCTTCTTGCCCATGCAGCCCGCCCAAGCGGTGAACGCCGCCTTCACCCGGCTGTCGATGGCGGTGGCTTGGTAGGACTTGTCCCGCAGCCGACTCACCAGATCGGCGTCGGCCGCGACCTCGCCCCCGGGCTTCAAACGCTTGTCGGCCTCGCCCCGGCAGCCCCGATCTGTCGGCTGGGCCCCGTTCTCCGGCGGTTTCAGGACGCCGTCGAGCGCGGTCCGGTAGTCCTCGGACTGCGCGGAGCCTTCGCCCTGCCCCGTCGGCGTTTGCTGTTTCCGCTGGGAAGACGGCCGGTGGTAGCCGGTCTCGTTCGCGGCGGCGGCCGACAAGAGCCCCAGACTGTCCGGATCGATCCACGCGGACTTGTTCTGCTGGTTCTTCGGGAGCTCCTCGGCCTTGAACTCGAACCCTTTCGCCTTCATGCACTCACGCAGAACCTTTTGCATGGCTTGGAAGATCACCGAAGAATCGTCTTCGGTGACCCGGTAGGCGTCAAGCGGCCTCGGGGCGACGACACCGTCCGGCGGCTCGTCGATCCGCTGATCGATCGCGGGTTCACTGAGCTTTTCCTCAGTTTTCGCGATGTCGGAGCCACAACCCGCGGCGAAGGTCAGCAACGCCGTCGCTGCCGCGAATCCCTTCCACCGCAAGGACTTGCGTGTCATCGATCCCCCCATTGTGGTGTGCCGGTACGCCCCTCCCGGGGGCGCACCGGCAATCCTTTTCCCTCAGGGACTAACCGCGTTCCGCGCTCAATAGACCATGTAGTAATCGGCGCTGTAGTAGCGACCCCAGTAGGTCCAGTCGGCGAGGTAGTGGTCGTCGTGGTCCCACAGGTTGTTGCCGTGGATGCTCTGCCCGCGCACCTTTTCGATGGTCCACGGGTGCTGGTCGCCGTAACCACGACCGTTCATGCCGTAGCTCGTGCTCGGGCCGTATCGGAGCGCCACACCACCGTCGACGGTGTTGTAGGCGTTCCAGAAGCCCGCATCCGCGGTTCCCGCGCCGACGGCCAGCGCACCCGCGCAAACGACCGCCGCCACAGCCCCCTTGACAGCTCTTCGCATCTGTCCTCCCTTTGCTGAAAGGAACACTCGACGCCCCTCGCCGGAGTTCCCGATG
This sequence comes from Amycolatopsis speibonae, assembly GCF_042647925.1. Lineage (NCBI taxonomy): Bacteria > Bacillati > Actinomycetota > Actinomycetes > Pseudonocardiales > Pseudonocardiaceae > Amycolatopsis > Amycolatopsis speibonae. The sequence continues at coordinate 10,384 of NZ_JBHRWK010000035.1, read as the reverse complement.
TTACTCCGAAAACGTTAACTATCCGGCGACCCGGCGTCCCCACCCGTTGGGATAGTTCCGCACAGTCCGACCGGAGAGCGCGACCAAATGCGCCCGGTCGTGGGCGGAGAACTTCACGAACAGGTTCCGGACGTGATACTTGACGGTATTCGTGGTGATGAACAGGTTTTTCGCGATCTCCTCGTTGGAAAACCCTTTCGCGATCAAATTCAGTACGTCGAACTCCCGCGTCGTCACCTTGTCGGGCAAGCGCCCCACGCCGTCGACGACACCGATCAACGAAGCGAGCAAACCGCCACCCAGCGTCGGTGGGACCCAGTATCCACCGGCGATCACGGTGCGCACCGCCGCCACTACATCTTCGGGACCGTCGAAGGGCCGCACGACGCCACGAACGCCGGCTTCGGCCAACTCGACGAGCCCTGCCGAGGAAAACCGTTCACCAACCACGGCCAGTACGGCACACGGTTCCAACCCCGCCAGCAATTCGGCGGGCGAGCCGGTCAACCCGGCATCGAGAAGTACGGCATCGACCCGGTGCGCCCGTACGAAACTGAGTAAGTTCTCAGGATTCGACACTTCTCCCATCGTTTCGAGGCGGGGATCGTTTTCGACGATCTCACCCAGCCACCTGAATGATTCTCTGTCCTGAAACGCCAATACCACACGAACCGACGAATTGTCATTCATAACGCCTGCCAAGACCCCAGTGTTTTCAGTTGTCCCCAGTATCGGAATCGCCCGTGGGAAGCGACCGCTTCAGCGAACGCGCAAATGATCTTCGACCACGACAGACCTCCCCCAAGGTGCCGACGGTTTCGACGAGCGAAGTCCGACTTTAACCGTGTTTCACAGACCGGGCAACGAGCCGGCGGAGCGGGCCGTGGCCGGACTCCCTGCTGTTCATGGCATGAGAGTGACCCTCGTCCGGGCTTGCCTGCGGGGAAACACGGGCGGCAGCCCCACCGCTGTGGTGCTGGAGGACGCTCCGCTGACCGACGACCAGCGGAGCGAGGTACCCGCCGCTTGGCGCACTTCGCACGCGGTCTTCGTCCGCCGTCCGGAGGAGGGTCCGGCCGAACTGCGGTTCTTCACCCCGGCGGGGGAACTGCCAGCCTGCGGTCACGGCACGATCGCCGCGTTGGCCGTCCTCGCTTCCCGAGCGGGCTCGGAGCGGCGATTCGAAGTGACGCTCCGGACACGTCGAACACCGCGAGCCGGACCCCGCCGAGCGCGCCCTGGTTTCGGCCGCTTTGGGGTTCGAGCGGAGATGCGGGTCGCCGGGATCGGCCGGGAACCGATCCTGGCGGCCCTACCCGATCGAGCCACGCTGGCCGCCTTGGCGCCGGACATGGACCGCCAACGCCAACAGCACCGCGTGCCTCGCCGCCTGCCTCGAAACCGCGATCAGCGTGGACATGGGCGACAGCCTGGGCAGTCCGGCCACCATCACGGCGACGAGCCGCGGTGGCGAGATCCGGGTCGGCGGCACGTCGCTGCTCGAAACCTGATTCCCGGCACGCTTTTCTTTTTCACGGAACAGAATTCGCGGAGCCGTAAGAACTCCGAAAGGTCGGAACCCGCTCCGGCCGAGCGCCGTCGGATCGCCAATTCAGATCCGCACGGAAGGTGAATCCGATGAGCTATCCGAACCAGCAGAACACCCCGACACGGGCGGCGACCGTGAAGCCCGGGCTCGCCATCGGGATCCTCGTCGCCGTGATCGCGTTGACCGCCTTCTGCATCACCGGTTTCGCCGCTCCCGGGTTCCTGCTCGGCAAGGGCGACAGCATCCCGCTGCCCATCCCGTCCTCCACTTCGGCACCCACGAGCAGCGAGGACAGCCCGACCAGCACCACGATCAGCCGGGCGACGCGGCCGAGGGTCACCGTTACCAGGCGCCCTGCTCAACCGCCGGAGAAGGGTGTTCAGGTGATCACGGACTTCCTCGCCAAGATCGCCGGGCATGACAAGGCCGGGGCGATCGCATTGGCTTGCGAAGAGCAGAAGCGGTTCATGGACGACAAGATCGATTCCCTTCTCCCGCCGGGTTCCCGAGTCGCGATCACCAGGACCAGCGGAACGTCCAAATTCGTCCTGGCCGACGTCGCCGGAACCGTCGAAGGCCGGTCCGCCAAGGGCACCGTGATCGCGGATCGCGAGGAGGACGGCGGTTTCTGTGTCACGACCTTCAGCATTCGCGACGCCTGACGATCAGGCTTGCCCCGGGTCTTCGATCGGGAACTGGATCGGGCTCAGCAGGTACTGGGCGCGGTCCGGCCTGGGCTCGTTGGACAGCACGGGAACGATGGCCTTTTGCATCGCGCCGATCACCTCGCGAAGTTCCTCGCGGGTGAGCCAGACGGCGTGCTGGCGATACCCCACCAGGTCCGCGATCGGATCGGCCCCATCCCGGTCCAGGTAGGCGTCGAACTCGGCGACCAGCGCGGCCAAGGCGACGGCGAAGCTCCGCCTGAAGTCCTCTGTGGACGCCGACGCGACGGCGTCGGGATCGATGGCCGCGCGATCCCGGCGGAGCCGGTAGCCGCGCTCGACGGCGCCGCGCACCCGCCGTTCCTCCGCCACTTCCAGGACGCCACCCGCTTCGAGGAGTTCGACATGCCGGTAGACCATCGCCTTCGAGGCATCGGGGACGCGGGCGCAGAGCTGGGCGGTGGTGAGCACCCGCCCCCCGCGCAGCGCGTGCACCAGGCGCAGGCGAACCGGATGGGCCAGGAGTTCCAACGCGTTCACCGCGCAACAGTCTCATGATGTGCTACCTTTCGCAAAACATGCGAAAGGTACTCGAGATGAACCTGGAGACCACTCCCGCCGCCACCGCGGCGGCGATCGCCGAGATGCTGCGCGAGGGACACTTCGACGAGGTCGAGACGTACTTCGCGCCACCGCTGCGCGCTGTCGTCCGGGCTGACGCGCTGCGGGCCGCGTGGACGGCCGAAACCGCCAAGCGCGGCCCTGTCACCGGCCTCGGGGATCCTGTCGCCGAGCCCGCCGCAGCGGGTCTCGTCCGGGTCGGCGTTCCCGTGCACTGCGAACGCGGCGACCTCACGGTGCTCATGTCGGTCGACGAGGAGGGCTTGCTGCAGGGCCTGCAGCTCACTCCCCCGGCGAGCGCGGCGTGGACACCGCCGCCCTACGCGGACCCGGCGACGTTCACCGAACACGAGGTCACGCTCGACGCCGGTTCGTCGACTGTGACCGGAACCCTGACACGACCGATGGGACCCGGCACCCGGCCCGGCGTGGTCCTGCTGCCCGGCGGCGGACCGTTCGACCGCGACGAGACCAGCGGGCCGAACAAGCCGCTCAAAGACCTCGCCTGGGGTCTCGCCCACCGAGGCGTGGCGGTGCTGCGTTTCGACAAGATCACCCACAGTCGCCCCGAAACGGCGAGCGCTCGCGGCTTCACCATGTCCGACGAATACGTGCCACACGCCACGGCCGCCGTCCGCCTCCTGCGACAAGAGTCCACTGTGGACTCAGGCCGGGTCTTCGTTCTCGGTCACAGCATGGGCGGCAAAGTCGCGCCGCGGGTCGCGCTCGCCGAGCCCGCCATCGCGGGATTGCTCATCCTGGCGGGCGACACCCAGCCGATGCACCACGCCGCGATCCGGGTCGCCCGCCACCTGATGACCGCGGTGCCCGGACTGCTAGGCCAAGACACCGTCGACCTGTTCACCCGGCAGGCCGCGAATGTCGACAGCCCCGGCCTCTCCCCCGCCACTCCGGCCGCGGACCTGCCTTTCGGCTTCTCCGCGTCGTATTGGCTCGATCAGCGCGGCTACGACCCGGTCCAGGCCGCGGCGGGGCTGGACAAACCCATGCTCATCCTCCAGGGCGGTCGCGACTATCAAGTGACCGTCGAAGACGACCTGTCGCGCTGGCGGGCGGGCCTCGCCGACCGCCCGGACGTCACGATCCGCGTCCACGCCGACGACGATCACCTCTTCTTCCCCGGCACGGGTCCTTCCACACCGGCCGACTACGAGGAACCGGCCCATGTCGACCCCGCGGTCATCGACGACATCGCGGAATGGCTGGGCCGGACGGGATAGCGCGTTCCGGCATCAGGATGGGCCCACAGATTTGCGGGGTAAGGCAAAGGCGTCCTGGCGGGTGGCAGTGGGCGGGGTGTCGCTGAGGGTGACGGGTGTGTGGAAACAGGGACGTTCAATGTCCCTGTTTCCACACACCTTGTCATGACTGGACCTGTCATGCTGGACTGTGTGGATTTCTGGTCATCTGACGCACCAAAATCAAAAGCGGGCCGTCCGCCCATTCCGTTCGAAGATCCCAGGACAGATCTCCCTCGCCAAAGCCAGGAGGTCTTCGCGCTCCATGATCTCCGGGCCGCCGGTGCGTAGGATCTCCCTCACCGCGTCGTCCACTGTCGACGACGGCAGCCGGACCGTGGACAGGGCGTCAAAACCGGTCGCGCCGGCCTTCCCGCGCCACGACGTCGGGAAGGTCGGCCAGCCTGCCCAGGCCGTTCAAGGGCTGGCGCATCCGAGGATTGCCCCGCAGCCGCTCCGCGTTGCGGTCGAGGAAAGCCCAATAACCGGCGGTGAACGGGCAGGCATCGGCGCCCACCCGTTTCTTCGGATCGTAGGTACACCCGCCACAGTGGTCGCTCATGCGGTTGAGATAGGCACCGCCCGCCGCGTAGGGCTTGGTGCCGACGATCCCGCCGTCCGCGTATTGACTCATCCCGACGACGTTGGCGGGCATGACCCACGGGAAACCGTCGACGAACGCGGTGGCGAACCAGCCGGTGAGCTCGGCCGGGTCGTAGCCGCGCTGCAGGGCGTGGTTGCCCAGCACCATGAGCCGTTCGATGTGGTGGGCGTAGCCGCGGTCCCGCACACCGGCGAGCGCGGTGCGGAGGCAGGCCGCCTCGACCGAGTCGGCGTCGAGTTCCCGCCACCACCGGGGCAGCTTCCGATGGGCGTGGAGTTCGTTCTTCTTCAGGTAGTCCGGCCCCAGATGCCAGTAGAGGTGCCAGATCCACTCCCGCCAGCCGAGGATCTGCCGGACAAAGCCTTCGACGCTCGCCACCGGCGCGGCGCCGGACCAATGCCGCTCCTCGGCGCGGCGGACGACGTCGAGCGGGTCGAGCAGACCGAGGTTCAGCGGCACCGACAGCAGCGCGTGCGACATCGCCCAGTCGGCGCTGAGCATGGCGTCCTGGTGCGGCCCGAAAGTCGCCAGCCGATGGTCGAGGAACCGGTCCAGCGCCTCCTCCGCTTCGGCCTGGCCGACGGCGAACCGGCGCGGGCCGTCGACACCCACGGGATGGATCTCGCCGTCCCGTTCCGCCCTGTCGAGGTCGGCGCGCACCTGCTCGTCCACGTCGTCCTCGGTCGGGAACCAGGGCGCGGGAACCGGCAACGTCGACCGGCCCGGCGGGGGACGCCGGTTGTCGTGGTCGAAGTTCCATTTCCCGCCCGCCGGGCCGCCGTCCGGTTCGAGCAGGACGCCGAACCGGCGACGCTGATCGCGGTAGAAGTCCTCCATCACGAACCGCTGCCGGTCCGCCGCCCACGTCGCGAAGTCCTCTTTGGACCGGACGAACCCCGGCGTCGGCAGCACTTCCGCGACCAGGCCCTGTTCCCGCAGGCGCCGCACGAGGGCGTCGGCGGCATGCGAACCGGGTTCGTGCACCACGACCGGCCGCCCGAACCGGCGCAGCGCGTCCGTATAGGTCGGCGCGTCGATGATCCGGGCCCGGTCGCCCAATTCCGCGGCGAGCCGCCGGATCCCGGCTTCGACCAGGTGGATCTTCTGCCGATGGAACGAGCGGCGCGCGAAAGCCGCGGCCGAGCGGATCAGCAGGACCTCACGGTCCCGGTTCCCGGCCGTGCCGTGGAAGTGCGGTCCCAGCTGATCACCGAACAGCCACAGCGGTTCGGTGCCGCCGACGCGTCGCATATCCAGGCCTGCCCTTTCGATTCACAATCGATGCGATCGTAGGTGCTCAGACCTTGATCCGCTCGGCGGCGAGGTCCAGCGCCCCGGCGAGATCGTTGACCCAGGGCGCGCCGCGGACGTTGAGTCCCTCCCAGCCAGGCCCCGCGACGGCGACGTCGAAACCGCGCCGCTGGAGGCGCTGGCGCAGCACGTTGTCGACGGTCGTCGGGGACATCGACCACAGCACGACCAGGACCGGTTCGAGTTTGGCGACCATCCCGGTCGTGGTCTCCGCCGGCACCATGTGACCGAGATAGACGGCGGGGATGCCGACCTCCGCCATCGACGCGCGCAGGATTTCGACAGGCAGGCTGTGGCGTTCTTCGGGGCAGCAGGCGATGAGCACGCGACGGTCCGACGGCGTGTAGGCGAAGCGGGCGACATAGCGCTGGAGCGCGTACGACACTTCGCTGGTGAGCGCCCACTCGGACTCGAAGCACACATCGTTGCGGAGCCAGCGGCCGCCGAGATTGCGCAGGATCGGCAACAGGACATCGGTCCACGTCCTGGCCGCGCCCATCGTGTCGAGCGTTTCGTCCAGGAGAGCGGCGATGATGGGGAATTCGAGGCCCTCCGAGGCCCGCTCGAGTTCGCCGACCCGCCTGTCGAGGGAGACCTCGGGGACCACGTCGTCCGCGCCGGAGAACACGGCCGCCGCCGCCTCACGCGGCCGGATACCGCGACCGATCAGCCGCTGCATGTACTGGAGCTTGCGGAGATCCGCGTCGGAGTAGCGGCGATGACGCCCGTCCGGCCGCAGCGAGGGACCGACGCCGTAGCGGGAGGCCCAGGTCCGGAGCGTCACCGGCGAGATGCCCAATTCCTCGGCGACCATGCCCGGGGTCCAAGAGCCCGCGCTCACCTCATCGACGTCCATCGGCACCTCGCGAATTCAGGTGTAGTCCTCCCCTGTACGGGTGCACACCGCGGACAGCTTACGAGATCACGCGACGTTCCCACGGCCGCGACGAGGCCGGTGCGCGTGTCCCCTTCACGGCGGGCATCCGGTGACGTACACGCGGATGAGTACCCGGCGGCGCCTCGGAACGACCGGGAGGGGCCGGATTCCGCCGGGCGCCGCCGGGCTCACGGAACCCGGCACGAGGGGGAGGGTGGCCGGGCCCGCAGGGGTGACGAAACGGCACGTCACCCACGATTTCCAGGCGGTCGTTTTCGATTCGTGAGCGAGAAAGACGATACACGAGTTTTGCAACGGTTGCGAATCGATCCCGCGAATGGCGGTCAGCCGACCGGGTGACGAAAAGGGTGACCAAAAGAGTGTCAGTCGAGGCAGAACTCGTTGCCCTCGATGTCCCGCATGTTGATGCACGACTCGTTTTCCTCGTCGGCGAGCAGGACCCGATCACGGACAGCGCCGAGCGCGATCAGGCGGGTGCACTCGGCCTCTAGTTTGGCGAGACGCTCTTCGCCCACGAGCCCGGTGCCGACGCGCACGTCGAGATGCACCCGGTTCTTGGCGACCTTGCCTTCGGGAACACGCTGGAAGTACAGCCGCGGGCCCGCCCCGGTGGGATCACCGCAGACGAAACCCGCGTCCTGCTTCTCCGGCGGCAGCGAACCGGTGTAGTCGTCCCAAGTGGCGAACCCCTCCGGTGGCGGCGGCACGACGTATCCCAGCACCTCGCACCAGAAACGGGCGACACGCTCGGGTTTCGCGCAATCGAAGGTGATCTGGACCTGTTTGACCGACGTCATCTGATCACCCTAGCCGCTCGGACCGGTCCGTCACGACCAGTCCGCACAGGACACGACCTCGAACCCCCGGCTCGGGAAGACCTTGTCCACGAAGAAGTCGTGCATCGCTTGATCTCCGTCGGCGCACCCGTCGCGCAACACGGTCACGTGGTACCCGCGGTCCGCCGCGTCGTAGGACGTCGCGGCCACCATCGCGCTGGTCGCGACCCCGGCGATCGCGACGGTGCCGACGCCCCGGGCGCGGAGCACCAGATCGAGATCCGTGCCCGCGAAAGCGCTGGCGCGGCGTTTCAGCACGACCACGTCCTCGTCGGCGACGGGCAGATCGATCTCGGTTCCGGCCGAGCCCTCGTGGAAGGTGTCCCCGGACTCGTGGAACGTCTTGACCAAGGCGTTGCCCGGCGGCAGGTCGGATCCGTTGCCCCGCAGCGCGAAGTGCACGAACACGACGAGCACGCCGGCCGCGCGGGCACGGGGAAGCAGTGTGGTGAGCGGCGGCAGGACTTGCCTGACGAACGGGTAGCCGCCCGTGATGCCTCGCTGGAGGTCACCGATGATCAGTGCGGTGGTCATGACGAGAAGCTACCAACAGTGAACCCGAACGTCCGTATACAACCGACGGTGCGAATGGCTAGCCTCCGGCGGGTGAGGATCAAGAGTGTGCTGCTCGCGGTACTGGTCACGGTCGGCGTCGTGGTTCCCCCTCCCCCACTCGCGGCCGCCCGCACCGAGGCGGATCCACCGGCCTGGGTCGCACCGCTCAGCACGCGCGGCCGCTACATCGTCGACGCGGCGGGCGACCGGTTCAAGCTCAAGGCCGCCAACTGGCACGGCGCGAGCGGCACGTGGACCGGGTCGGGCGACGTGACCGATCCGGCCACCCACCACGCGGGTGAGTTCGCCTACCAGACGCCGCTCGGGCTGGACCGGGTCTCGATCGACACCGTCATCGACGGACTGGCGGAGCTGGGCCTGAACAGCGTCCGGCTGCCCTTCTCCAACGCCATGATCCATGACACCGCACCGGTTCCCGCCCTGCCGGCGAATCCGGACCTGCGTGGCCTGACCCCGCTGCAGGTCTACGACCGGGTCGTCACGCGCCTGACCGCGCGCGGGTTCGCGGTGATCCTCAACAACCACACCACGACCTCGCGCTGGTGCTGCGGTCTCGACGGCAACGAGCGCTGGAACACCGCGCAGACCGAGCAGCGCTGGCAGGACGACTGGCTGTTCATGGCCCGCCGCTACGCCGCGAACAAGCGGGTGGTCGGCGCCGACCTGTACAACGAGGTCCGCCGCAACGTCTTCGACGATCCCAACTGGGGCTGGGGCAACGGCACGGACTGGCAGCGCGCGAGCCAGCGGGTGGCCGAGCGCATCCAGACCGAAGCCAACCCCGACCTGCTGATCATCGTCGAAGGCATCAACTGGACCGGACTGCCCGTGGACGGCCTTCCCCACGGGAGGCCCACGCTGGAGCCCGCCCGCACGCTGTCGCACACCCTCGTGGACTCCGGGAAACTGGTCTACGCCGCGCACTTCTACGGCTACACCGGTCCGAACCATTCCGGAGCGACCGGCACCGGCGAAACCCACGACCCGCGCTACCGGGACCTGTCACCCCAGGAACTCCGCGATGTCCTTTACCGGCAAGCGTTCTTCGTCTCCGCGGAGACCGGCAAGCACTACACCGCGCCGCTCTGGATCAGCGAGTTCGGCGAAGGCAGCCACACCACCGATCCGGCGAGCCGCGCCTGGTTCGAGAACTTCGTCGGCTACCTCGCCGAGAACGACACGGACTTCGCGTACTGGCCCGCGGTCGGTTTCCACAACGGCGGCGGGGGAAACGGCTGGTCTTTGCTCTCCTGGGACACGGCAGGCCGGCGCGTCGACGTGCTCGACGGCACCGATTGGCGTGGACCGGCATGGCGACGGCTGGTGGGCTCGCCGTCGCGCACCGGTCGGATCCCGATGGCCGAACGCTGGTCGATGCTCAATCTCGACTACGCCGATCTCCAAGCCTCCCGCACGGTCCGCGCGATGGCGGACTGGAATCCGGGCGCGCGCAAGGGCGTCTGTCCCGACGGCCAGCGGCTCACCGGCCTTTCCCAGACCGGGAACCGGGGGCTGTGCACCGGCACGCTCGCCGTTCCGGCGGCGTACACGGTGGTGCGCGGGGAGACCTATGTGGACACTGACTGGGCGTCCGGCTACACCAAGGTGCAATGCCCGCCGGACCACGCCGCCGTCGGCTACAGCGTCACCGGCGCGGCATTCTCCGCCTTGCTGTGCGGCAAATCCGCCACCCCGCTGGGCCGCGCCGGCCGGACGGTCTGGTTCGACCGCGGCGACAACCGGCCATCCGGGTCACCCGGCGGCGACTTCGCGTCGGGCCACTACAAGGGCCAATGCGCGCCGGGCGAGCACGTCGCCGGTGTCGCGTACACCGGCCGCGTCGGCTCGAATCGCACTCCGGACGCGTTGCTCTGCCGCGCCTGAGCGCAGCCGAACGTGTCGGGTGGGCACTGGCCTGCGTGTCAGCTTCGGGTGTCGCGAAAGCCACTTTCGGGACGTCTGGCCTGGATCCACCGGTGGGTTTTGTTGGTGATCTTGGTGGGGTTTGTTGATCTTGTTGGTGGGTGTGGGCGTGCTGGGGTGTGCTGGCTGGTCCAGCGCGTCC
>NZ_JBHRWK010000034.1:0-71812 GCF_042647925.1 Amycolatopsis speibonae | reverse complement strand
CAGCCACACTCCACAGATCCGCGATCATCACAAGACCCTGACCAGCGTAGACGCCACCACCCCGAATAAACCAACAGCATCATCCAACGCACCAAAATCCACACGGTCGACGCCAACGACCCAGCATCGCGCACAGTCACCGACACCGGCCACAAACACGCCAGGTTTGCCTTCCCCTCAATAGTTCCCTCGACTGCAACACCGCTGCCCCGAAGCGCGCCGGGCTCGAACATCTCGACAATGGAGTGCGCCGCGGAGCGCATGGCCGATCGATAGCCACCGACACCCGTCACAGATCCTGAGGACGCGGCGGCTCGCCGATGACGAGTGCAGCACGCCGGCCCAGCACTTCAAGCAGGCGAAGGACTCCACACGGCACGCCAACCAAGGGCGGACCTCACGCGTCCAGTAACCATGACCGACGGAAGAGAGCTGCTCTGGAACGGATGCGTCAACGTCCGGGATCTCGGCGGACTGGGGCGGGTCAGACCCCGCGCGGTGGTCCGGATGGAGGCACCGACGCGTTTGAGCGAGGCCGGCTGGGCGGCGGCTTGGGCGTACGGGGTCCGCACCGTGGTCGACCTGCGCGATCCCGGCGAGCGCGAGCCGGACCACGCACCGCGACCGGCGGGAATCACGACCGTTCCCGCCCCGCTGGATCCGGTCGGCACGCCGTTCTACGAACACTGGACGAAGATCGACAACTTGGGCTCACCGCTGTACTACCCGGCGATGCTGGCCGAACATCCCGAGCCGGTGATCACCGCCGTCAGGGCGATCGCCAACGCCGCGCCGGGATGCGTGGTGTTCCACTGTGCCGGCGGCAAGGACCGGACCGGGCTGCTGGCCTTGGTGTTGCTCACGTTGGCCGGAGCGACGCCGGAGGAGATCATCGCCGACTACCTGCTGACCTACGACCGGATGAAGCAGCGATACGACGAACTCGGTTTCCGTGACCAGTTGACCGCGGTGAACGACGTTCTCGCGGCCCGCGACACCACCATCGAAGCGTCACTGACCTCGACGATCACGTCGTTGACGATGCCGGACTTCCTTCTCGGCAACGGTCTGTCCGACGCCGAACTGGCCGCCCTGCAAGCCCGCTTGACGACACTCAAGAAGGCGAAGGAAGGCCCGAAACCCGCAGAGTGATGTTCAGCCGCCCCACCAACCCCAGCCCCGGATCAGCGGTCCCCGGCGACACCCGCGGCACCCCGTGGAAAGCCAGCCGCGACTCCCCGCCGAACACGAACAGGTCCCCCGACCGCAGATCCACGTCCGTGTAAGGCCGCCCGCGATCCGACGTGTTCCCGAACCGGAAAACGCACGCGTCCCCGAGACTCAGCGACACGACGGGCTCCAGCGAGGCCTCGTCCTTGTCCTGGTGCATCCCCATCTTCGCGGCGGAGTCGTAGAAGTTCACCAGCGCGACGTCCGGCTCGTACGACGAAGACCCGTAGGCATCAAGAACGGCGCGCTGACCAAGATCACCCAGCCACGAAGGGAACGGGAGCACCGGGGAGCCGTCGTCGGTCACCTTCCGGTACCGGTACGGGTACCAGTGCCAGCCGAGACAGACCGTCCGCACCGACATGACCCCGCCGTTCGGCAGCCGGGTCTGACGGTAGCCACGCCAGCCTCGGCAGGCTTCGACCAGCCGTCGTTGGGCGTCGAAGTCGAGCCAGTCGGGCACATGTACGGCACCGGGCGCGACTTCCGCGCGCGGGCGAGGGATCAGCGCGTCCACGCGTCGATTTTGCCAGGGCGCGCGCCGATGATCCGGTGGCCCCGCACCAGGACACCGGCCGCGGTCAACCGTCGCAGCACGCGCTGGACGAGACGCGGGCGAGACGGAGCATCCCTGACTGTCACAGCGAAGAAGCTCCCACAATCGGCCACGGGAAACCACCTTTTCGGATTACTCCGATCGGCCGGTTGACCGCAACGCGTACACCCGATTACAGGGCGAGTTCGACCACCGTCACCCCGGCCCGGGCGGGCACCGGGTCGTTCATTTCCGCCAGCACCGCGGGTACGTCGTCGAGGCCCACCCGCTTGCCGATCATGGCTTTCAGATCGATTCCGGCGGTCTCCACCACCCGAAGCATCTCGGGGTACTCGTGCGCCTGCAGGCCGTGGATGCCGACGATCTCCAGCTCCCCGCCGATCACCCGGTGCATCGGGATCGGCGCGATGCCCTGCGCGGGCGGCATCAGCCCGGCCTGGACGTGTCGTCCGCGCTTCCGGAGGCTGCCGACCGAAGCCGCGCAGGTGGTCGGCGAGCCAAGGCAGTCGAGGGAGACGTGCGCGCCGCCGCCGGTCAGCTCCCGGACATGAAGAGCGACGGCTTCGTGGCCCTCGAAGCCGGAAGGATCGACGGCCACACGAGCACCCATGCGCGTAGCGAGCACCCTGGCCTGCGGGGAAGGGTCGATGGCGACGACAGACGCACCCGCCGCGACGGCCAGCAGGATCGCCGAGACGCCGACGCCGCCACAGCCGTGGACAGCGACCCACTGGCCGGGCCGGACGCCGCCTTGGCGCAGCACCGCCCGGAACGCCGTGCCGAACCGGCAGCCCAGCGCCGCCGCCTCGGCCGAGGACAGCGCGTCCGGCAGGGCCACGAGGTTGACCTCGGCGTTTTCGAGGGCGACGTATTCCGCGAACGAGCCCCAGTGGGTCGCGCCCGGCTGGAACTCGCGGTCGCAGATCTGCTGGTCACCGGCCGCGCACTGGGCGCAACCGCCGCAGGCGCAGACGAACGGCACGGTCACCCTGTCGCCCACTGACCAGCCTCGGACGCCTTCGCCGAGCGACGAGATCCGGCCGGCGAGTTCGTGCCCGGCGACGTGCGGCAGCTTCACCGACGTGTCGTGCCCCTGCCAGGAATGCCAGTCGCTGCGGCACACCCCGGTCGCTTCGACGGCGATCACCACCCCGCCCGGCGGCGCGGACGGATCCGGCACCTCGCGTACCTCGGGCAGCACCCCGAACTCCTCGAAGACGACCGCCCGCAACCCTTGCTCCTCTACGTTCCCGTGTCCCGGCCTCGCTGCATCACCAGGCCCTCGCCGGGCACCGTACACCGGGCCGCACGTCCGCGTGGCGGCCCGAGAAGCCGGGACAGGGACTCCGGCGGCACCCCGAGGATGTCTTCGAGATTCTTGAGCACCAGCAGGGATTCCGGCCGTTCGGGGCGGCAGCGGCCGGACTGCCAGTGGCTCAGCGTCGCGAGACTGACCGAGCACCCCCGTCCCCTCAGCCGGTACCGGATCCGGTCGAGACCGAGACCCCTCGCCCTGATCGCCGCTCTGAGAGCGTCCGCGAACGGCCCGGTCTCCAGCAGTCGCCTGAGTTCACGTCCTTCCGCCACCCCCCGGTCGATGGTGTGTGTCCGCTGACCGGTCATTGTCATCGCCTTCGCACGCTCGCTAGCCACCCGGAATAGCGCAGCCTAGGCGCGGGATCACATGATCGGAAGGGCCTTAGATCACCTATCCGCCCGGCATGTGGGTGACGTGCCCGAAGGCCGAATTATGCAGGGACGTAGGGAAAATTCCCACCGTGAGGCCCGGACGAAACGCGTCCACAGTGGACACGGGTCAGCGCAGCGCGACCGAAAGCGCCTGGGCGATCTCCTTGCCGATCGCGTGCGTCGCGGCGTCCGGCGGCGAGCCGACCTTGACCACCATCGGACCGCCGAACGGCTGGCGCTCGACGACCTCGATCCGCTCGCCGAGGCCGATCGAGTGCTCGGTGAGGTAGCGCAGGAGTTCCGGGTCGGTGTCCCAGACTCGGACGATCTCGCCGACCGCGCCGGGCGGGAGGTCGTCGAGGATGCGCATCGGCATCTCCTCGACGCTGCCGTCGGGGGCGGGGATGGGGTCGCCGTGCGGGTCGCGCACCGGGTTGCCGAGTTTCGCCGCGATCCGTTCGACGAGCCTGTCCGACACCGCGTGTTCGAGCGCGTCGGCCTCGGCGTGCACCTCGTCCCAGGTGTAGCCGAGTTCGGACACCAGGTAGGTCTCGATCAGCCGGTGGCGGCGGAGCACCGAGCGGGCGAGCTGCCTGCCTTCGGTGGTCAGCTCGATCCCGCGATACGGGACGTGCGCGACCAGCCCCAGCTGGGACAGCTTGGTGACCATGCCGGACGCCGACGACGGGCTGACCTCCAGCCGCCCGGCCAGCGACGTGTTGGTGACGGCTTCGCCGCGCTCCACCAGCCCGTAGATCACCCGGACGTAGTCCTCCACCGACGACGACCTGCGGTTCGCCCCTTCACCCATGGGTCAGAGTTTACGGCTTGCCGCTTGGCCGCGACTCACCCAGCGTGCGGTCGCCAGCGGTACCGGATCCAGCCGGGGACGGGGTCGGCGCCGAGCTGGGCGTAGAACGCCTCGCCCTTCTCGTTGCCCTCCTGCATGTCCCATTCGACGCGGCCCGGGGTCCGGGCGCTCAGCTCGTCGAGCAGCTCCCGCCCGAGGCCGAACCGCCGGTGGTCCGGGCGCACGAAGAGGTCGTCGAGCCAGATCCCCGGCCGGGCCTCCCAGGTGGAGAAGTTCCAGCTGCAGAAGGCGAAGCCGGCGACCTCGTCCGGCTCGTCCGGCGGGGTGGCGAGCAGCACCCACGCCTTCGGAGCTGGTCCGAAGAGGAATCCGGCCATCTCCTGGCGGTCCAGCTTCAGATCGTGTTTGTCCTCGTAGACGGCGTGCTCCTCGATGAGCGCGCAGATCTCCTCGATGTCGCCCGCGACGGCGTCCCGTACCGGCATCAGTCTCAGCTCCGTTCGTAGACGAGGTCGCCGCCGACGGCGGTGGCGACGACCTGGATCGAATCCAAAGTGGACTCGTCGGTCGGGTCGGCCGAGAGGACGGCGAAGTCCGCGAGCTTGCCGACCTCCAGCGTGCCCAGGTCCTTCTCGGCGAAAGCGGCGTACGCGGAGCCGTAGGTGTACGCGCGCAGGGCTTCGGCGGGAGTGAGCCGCTCCTCGGGACCCAGCACGACACCGGAAGCGGTCTTCCGCCGCACCATGTCGGCCAGCGCGAGCAGCGGCGAGCCTTGGACGACGGGGCGGTCCGAGCTGGCGGGGAGTACGCATCCCGCGTCGAGCAGGCTCTTGAGCCGGTAGCACCACGGCTCGCGCTCGGGGCCGAGGGCGGCGCGCATCCCGTCGCCGATCTCGTTCACGAACCGGCCCTGCGGCGACGCGATCAGCCCGAGTGACGCCAGTCTCTTCAACTCCTCGGGCCGCAATACCGCGCAGTGCTCGATGCGGTGCCGGTGATCGGGCCGCGGGTCCGATTTCAGGGCGGCTTCGTAGGCGTCGAGGACGACGGTGATCGCACGGTCGCCGATGGCGTGCGTCGCGATCTGCCAGCCTGCCCGGTGCGCGGCGGCGATCGTCCGCGCGATCTCGTCCTCGGGCACCTGGAAGTAGCCGACGTTGTCCGGCTCACCGGCGAACGGCTCGTGCATCGCGCAGGTCCGGCCGATCAGCGAGCCGTCGGCGAACAGCTTCATCGCGCCGAGCCGCAGCCATTCGTCGCCGAACCCGGTACGCATCCCCAGGTCCAGACCGAAGCCCGCTCCCGCATCGAGGTCGTGCAGCACGCTCGCCGCGACCATCACCGTGCTCCGCACCCGCAGCACCCCGCGGTCGCGCGCGACCTGGTAGGCGGCGAGTTCGGTGGGGGTCTCCCCCACGAGACCCCCGCCGATCCCGGCCTCCTGGACACTCGTGATGCCCTCGGCCAGGTACCGCTCACTCGCTCTGTCCAGCCCGCGGACGACCCGCTCGACCGGCGTCGGGTAGGTCAGCGGCCGCAGCAGGAGCTGGGCCTGCTCCCGCAGCAGACCGGTCGGCGAGCCGTCCTCGTCGCGGACAACGTCGCCGCCCACCGGCACGTTCTCCAGGTCCAGCCGCTCCAGGACGGCGGAGTTGACCACGGTCATGTGCCCGGACGTGTGCTTGAGCCGCACGAGGTGCCCCGGGGCGGCGCGATCGAGCCCCTGCCTGGTCGGATGGCCGCCCACGAGCTTGTTCTGGTCGTAGCCGCTGCCGATGATCCACTCGCCCGACGGCGTTTCGGCGGCGCGCCGCGCGACGGCGTCGTACACCTCGTCGACGCTGCGGCAATCCGACAGGGCGACGTCGTCCAGCGCCATGCCGAACCAGGCCATGTGGTTGTGCGCGTCGTGGAAACCTGGCACCACCACCGAGCCGCCGAGGTCGACGCGCCGCTTTGCGGAAAGCGCGGCAGTATCGTCATCCAACGCGACTATTCGCCCGTTGAGCACCGCAAGTGCTACGGATTCCTTCGTTCCCGTGAGGAATCGGGCGTTCTCGTAGACCGTGTCGACCCGCATGGATTCGACCCTATCGATCGATCGATCGGTCGTCTAGGCTCGGTGTCATGAGCACCGTGGACTACGCATTCGACGACGGCATCGCCGTGATCTGGCTGAACCGCCCCGAACGGCTCAACGCGGTGGTCGCCGAACTGGTCGACGACCTGCTGGAAGCCCTCGACGCGGCCGCGCATTCGGACGCGCGGGCGGTCGTGCTCGCCGGCCGGGGACGCGCGTTCTGCGCCGGTCATGACCTCAAGGAGCCCACCCCCGAGGGTGATTCACGCCCCAGGCTCGATCGGCTGCAGGACGTCACACGCCGCCTGCGTGGCCTGCGCCAGCCGGTCATCGCCGCGGTCCACGGCTACGCGATCGGCGCGGGTGCCGAGTTCGCGATGGGCTGCGACCTGATCCTCGCCGCCGAAGACGCGGTGTTCGCCTTCCCCGAGGTCTCGCTGGGCCTCAGCGTCACGGGTGCGGCGTCGCGGCTGCTGCCGCTGCTGGTCGGCCCGCTGAAGGCCAAGGAACTCCTGCTGCTGGGCGAACGCGTGAGCGGCACCGAGGCGCACGGGCTCGGCCTGGTCAACGCCGTCCTGCCCGCCGACGACCTGATGGACACCGCACTCGACTGGGCGGCCCGGATCGCCGCCCATCCGGCGGCCGCGGCCACGATGGCCAAACGCGCCCTCGATTCCGGCATCGACAGCTCGCTCGACGCCGCGCTCGAACTCGAGGTCAGCCACGCGCTGATCACCGAGCACTCCGCCGAGGTCGCCGCGTCGGCCGAGGCGTTCCGGAGCCGGACGTGACCTCGCTCGCCGGGATCGACACCCTCCTCGGGCTGACCGGCCGCGCCGCCGCGCTCTGGCCGGACAGGACGGCGTGGATCTTCGACTCCACCGGTGAGAGCTTCACGTTCGCCGAAGTCGACGCGCGCAGCACGGAGTTCGCCCGCGCGCTGCTGGACCTCGGCGTGCGGCCGGGCGACAGGGTCGCGGTCATGCTGCGCAACCAGCCCGAATTCCCGTTGCTGTGGCTGGCCCTGGCCAAGATCGGCGGGGTGCTCGTCCCGGTCAACACCGGATACCGCGAGTTCGACGGCGCCCACGTGCTCCGCCATTCCGGCGCCCGGTTCGCCGTCGTGGCCGGGGAATTCCTGGAACTGCTGACCAAGATCGCGCCGGAGACCTCGCTGGAACGCGTGCTCACGCCCGGCGAACTCACCGATCCCGGCGGCAGCCCGGCCTTTTCGAGTGAAGGCGAACGCCCGATCAACATCCAGTACACCTCCGGCACCACGGGCGCTCCCAAGGGCTGCGTGCTGCCGAACCGGTACTGGACGACGCTGGCGGTCAGCCTGGCCACGGACTTCCCCGCGGTCGGCGCGGACGACGTCATCCTGACCGCGCAGCCGTTCCACTACATCGATCCACAGTGGAACGTCGCGCTGGGGCTCGCGGGCGGCGCGACACTGGTGGTGCTCGACCGCTTCCACCCGTCCACGTTCTGGGAGAAGATCCGCGAACACGGCGTCACCTGGTTCTACTGCCTCGGCCTGATGCCCACGCTCCTGCTGCGCCAGCCGGAAAGCGAGCTGGACAAGGCGCACCAGGTCCGCGCGATCTGCGCGTCGGCCATCCCGCGTGACCTGCACGCCGCGCTCGAAGCACGCTGGGGCGCGCCGTGGTTCGAGGCCTTCGGCATGACCGAGACCGGCGGCGACATCCGGATGTACCCGGCGGATCACGACGAGACCATCGGCACCGGCTGCCTCGGCAGGCCCGCGCCCACCCGCGAGGTGATGATCTCGGACGCGGCAGGGAAACCGCTGCCACGCGGGGAAACCGGTGAGCTGCTGATCCGCGGGGTCGGCCTGATGCACGGCTACCACGACGACGTCGAGTCGACCCGCCGGGCGTTCGACGGCGGCTGGTTCCACACCGGCGATCTGGCCACAATGGACGACGAGGGCCGCGTGTACTACGTGGGCCGCACCAAGGACATGATCCGCCGCAGCGGTGAGAACATCTCCGCCGACGAGGTCGAGCGGGCGCTGCAACTGCATCCGGCGGTCAAGCTCGCCGCCGTCATCGCGGTGCCGGACGAGCTCCGCGGCGAAGAGGTCAAGGCGTATCTCGTCCTCGACGAAAACGAGGGACACCGGTGCGAACCGGCCGAACTGGCGGAGTTCTGCTCGGCGAAACTGGCGTACTTCAAGATCCCCCGGTTCTGGACCTTCGCGGCGGAACTGCCGATGACGCCGTCGGAACGGGTCGCCAAGGGTGAGCTGAGGAAGGCGGAAGACCTCCGCGCCGGTTCTTGGGACAGGACCACCGAAAAATGGCTGTAAGCACTCGCGAAAGAGTCCGGCAGGCAGCGGTGAAACTGTTCGCCACCAAGGGTTTCCACGGCACCGGCATCCGGGATCTCGCGCAGGAGGCGGAGCTGTCGTCCGCCAGCCTGTACCACTACATGGGCACCAAAGAGGACCTGCTGGTGGCCATCATGAACGAATCCCTGCGGCGCCTGCTCGACGCGGCCGAGCGGGCGACCGCCGGGCTCACCGATCCCGTGTCCCGGCTCGGATCCCTGGTGGCGCTGCACGTCCTCGCGCACGCCATCCATCCGGACGACACCCGCGTGGTGGACAACGAGGTCCACGCGCTCACCCCCGGCGCCAGGGCCGGGGTCGTGGGGCTGCGCGACGCCTACGAAAGGCTGTGGGCGGACGCCATCGAAGACGGTGTCGCGGCCGGCGTCTTCCACACCGACCAGCCTTCGGTGACCAGGCTCGCACTGGTGGAGATGTGCAGCGGGGTCGCGCGCTGGTATTCGCCGTCCGGGCCGCTCACCCTTGATCAGCTGGCCTCGCATTACGCGGAACTGGCGCTGCGCGCGCTCGCCTGTGAACGTCATCTGGATGTCACAGCCTTGCAAAACTGCCGTGAAGTGGTCTCGGGAGTGTGGCGAGTGCCCGTTTAGCGGCGACTTTAGGACGGTACGCCTTGCTCAGACGGCTTGTCTGGGGGACGCTCGAAGGGTGACTGAGCAAACGATCCAACTCGAACTGGACGACTCGGGTCTCTCGCCGGCGTTGCCGGTGCCTTCGAACCCCCGTGATCAGGTGCAAGACGTCCCCTACCGCCCGGTGGGCTTCCGCGACGACGACCTGCCCTCGGCCCTCGAACGGTGCGCGACATGGCTACGCCAGGCTCAGGAGTGGCTCGGAGAACCGGTCGATGTGCTGGCCGTCCATCTCGACTATGACGACCGCAAGGGTTCGCCCTACTACGACGTGAAGCTTCTCTGCAACGAAGAGGACCTGGCCGGGGTCCCGATCGCGATGCGGGGGAAGAAGGAAGACTAGGGCCGACGCAATGAAGGGGCCTTTCATCGCGAATTTCGCGATGAAAGGCCCCTTCATTGCACTTGGGCGCCTCAGCCAGGGTCAGCCCAGCGTGCCGCCGACCTTGACGTGCCCCTTGAGCAGGTTGCGCGCGATGGTCCGGCGCTGGATCTCGTCGGTGCCCTCGTAGATCCGCAGCAGCCGCAGTTCGCGGTACCACCGCTCGACCGGCAGTTCCCGCGTGTAGCCCATTCCGCCGTGGATCTGCAGAACACGGTCGACGATCTCGTTCGCCTTCACCCCGCCGTACAGCTTCGCCATCGACTGCGCGTGCCGCGAGTCCAGCTTCTGGTCGACCTGCCAGGCGGCGTGCAGTACCAGCCAGCGCAGCGCCTCCAGTTCGGTGCCGGAGTCCGCGATCATCCACTGGATGGCCTGGCGCTCGGCGATCTTCTGCCCGAACGTCTCCCGCGTGTTGGCGTGCTCGATGGCCATCGAGATGAGCCGCTCGCAGGAGCCGATCGCGCGGGCGGGCAGCAGGTAGCGGCCCGCGCCGATCCACTGCATGGCCAGGTCGAAACCGTGGCCGAGCTCGCCGAGGATCTGCGTCTCGGGGACGCGGACGTCCTCGAAGACCAGCGCCGCCGGGCCCCATTCGCCCATGGTGTCGATGTATTCGGACTTCCAGCCCGCGTCGCGGTCGACGAGGAAGCAGGTGACGCCGCCGTTCGCGCCCTTCTCGGGATCGGTGATCGCGAACACCATCACGAAGTCGGCCTCGTTGCCGCCGGTGATGAAGGTCTTCTCGCCGTTGATGACCCAGTCGGTGCCGTCCTTGCGGGCGGAGGTCCGGATGGCCTTGGCGTCCGAACCCGCGCCGGGTTCGGTGATCGCGAAGCAGGACTTGCGTTCGCCCGAGATCGTCGGGAGCAGGTAGCGCTCCTTCTGCTCGTCGTTGGCGTAGTACAGGATGTTGTCCGCGTTCCCGCCGAAGCGGAACGGCACGAACGTGCGGCCGAGTTCGGCCTCCAGCAGCGCGGTCATCACCGCGGACAGGCCCATGCCGCCGTACTCCTCGGGCGTCTGCACACCCCAGAAGCCGGACTCCTTGGCCTTGAGCTGCAGCTCGCGCAGCTCCTCGCCGGTGAGACCCGGCTGACCGGCGCGTTCGCGGCGCAGCACCTCCTGCTCACGCGGCATCAGGTCCCGCTGGACGAACGTGCGGACCCAGTCGCGCACCTCGCGTTCCTCGACGCTGAGAGAGAAATCCATGGTCAGCCCGCTCCTGTTCGGCATTGACTAAGCGCTCGCTTAGCTCAGCGTACCGCTTCGGTTGTCGTTCGCCGAGAAACTGTCATAAGTTTTCGCAACCTGTCCCCGTCTCGTCGAAGGGCACCCATGAGCACGCAGGAACCCGCGACGAAGCGGGACCGGACCCATTACCTCTACATCGCCGTCATCGCGGCGGTGGCGCTCGGCATCGCCGTCGGCATCCTGTTCCCCCAGCTCGGCAAGGAACTGAAGCCGCTCGGGACCGGGTTCGTGAACCTGATCAAGATGATGATCTCGCCGATCATCTTCTGCACGATCGCGCTCGGCGTCGGCTCGGTGGCGAAGGCGGCGAAGGTCGGCCGCGTCGGCGGGCTCGCGATCGGCTACTTCCTGGTGATGTCCACGGTCGCGCTGGTCATCGGCCTGGTCGTCGGCAATCTGCTCCAGCCGGGCGCCGGACTGCACCTGACCCCCGAGATCGCCGAAAAGGGACAGGACCAGATCGCCAAGAGCGAGGGGACCGTCGAGTTCCTGCTCGGGATCATCCCGAAGACGCTGGTCTCGGCGTTCACCGAGGGCGAGGTGCTGCAGACGCTGCTGGTCGCGCTGCTCGCCGGGTTCGCGCTGCAGAAACTGGGCCCGAAGGGCGAGCCGATCCGCCGTGGCATCGAGCACATCCAGCGGCTCGTGTTCCGGATCCTCTCGATGATCATGTGGGCCGCGCCGGTCGGCGCTTTCGGCGCGATCGCCGCCGTCGTCGGCGAGACCGGCTGGAAGGCGCTGCAGAGCCTCGCGGTGATCATGCTCGGCTTCTACATCACCTGCGGGCTGTTCGTGTTCGTGGTGCTCGGGCTGATCATCGGCCTGTTCGCCAGGGTCAACATCTTCAAGCTGCTGAAGTACCTCGGGCGCGAGTTCCTGCTGATCCTCTCGACCTCGTCGTCCGAGTCGGCGCTGCCGCGGCTGATCGCGAAGATGGAGCACGCCGGCGTCTCCAAACCCGTGGTCGGCATCACCGTGCCCACCGGGTACTCGTTCAACCTCGACGGCACCGCGATCTACCTGACGATGGCGTCCATCTTCATCGCGGACGCGCTCGACAAACCACTGACCATCGGCGAACAGATCTCGTTGCTGGTGTTCATGATCATCGCCTCGAAGGGGGCCGCCGGGGTCACCGGCGCGGGGCTCGCGACACTGGCCGGCGGGCTGTCGTCGCACCGGCCGGAACTGGTCGACGGCGTCGGGTTCATCGTCGGCATCGACCGGTTCATGTCCGAGGCCCGCGCGCTGACGAACTTCGCGGGCAACGCCGTCGCGACCGTGCTGATCGGCACCTGGACCAACGAGATCGACCGCGAGCAGCTGGACCGGACGCTGAACGGCCAGTCGCCGTTCGACGAAGCGACGTTGCTCGACGAAAACTCGAGTGATGCCGGTGCGGAATCGGGTATGAAGGAGACGTGATCGAATGTGCGGTCCATTGGTCCCCGCCCCTGCCCGCTGAACCCCGGTTCCTGGCACTGCTCGACGAGGTCGAACAAGGCCGGTACGACAGCTACCGCCAGGACATCGACAAGCGCCGGTTCCTGACCGGCCGGATGCTGGCGAAAACCGTCGCCGCCGAGCGGCTCGGCCTGGCTGTCGAGGACGTGAGCTTCGACGCGACCTGCGAAGACTGCGGGAAACCGCACGGCCGCCCCCGGGTGCCCGGTGCGGCGCTGATGCTGTCGATCTCGCATTCCGGGGACCTCATCGGCGTCGCGGCCACCGCGGGGACCCCGGTCGGCCTCGACGTCGAGACGGCCACCAGGCGCGCCGAGGACTCGCTCATGGAGTACGCGCTGACCCCGACCGAGCAGGCCGCGATCTCCGGGCTGCTCGCCGAGCAGCGCGCGACGGCGTTCTTCACCTACTGGACGCGCAAGGAAGCCGTCATGAAGGCCACCGGGAAGGGCCTCAAGATCCCGCTGCAGAGCATCACGTTCTCCGGGTACGACGAACAGGCGCGGCTGGTCCGGTCGAGCCATCCCGCCCTCGACCCGGCGCGGACCCGGCTCGCGGACCTGAAAGCGACCGAGGGCTACCGGGCCGCCGTCGCGCTGATCACCTCGGAAGACATCTCGGTCACCGAAGACTTCGTGACCCTCTGACCCTCCCGCAATTCGTCATCTACTTGCGTGGGCGCTTACCGGCGCCGGGCATCGATCGGGCGCAAGTAGGTGACGAGTTGCGGGGTCTCTAGATCTCCAGGCCCATGGCGGCCAGCAGGGTGCGGAACTTCGCCGAGGTCTCGTCGAGTTCGGTCCGGGGGTCGGACGCGGGCACGATGCCACCGCCGGCGTACAGCCGCATGGAGGTGTCGGCGATCTCCGCGCACCGGATCCCGACGGCCCATTCGCCGTCTCCCGCCGCGTCGACCCAGCCGACGGCGCCCGCGTAGTACTCGCGGTCGAACGGCTCCAGCTCCTGGACCAGGGAGCGCGCGGCGTCGGTCGGCGTTCCGCAGACCGCGGGGGTCGGATGCAGCGCGGCGGCGAGGTCCAGCGCGGTGACGTCCTGGTCGATCAGCTCACCGGTGACGGTGGTCGAGAGGTGCCAGATCGCCGGCGTCGAGACCAGTTCGGGGCCGCGGACGTCGAGGGTGCGGCAGAACGGCCGCAGGATCTCGACGACGGACTCCACCACCACGGCGTGTTCGACGTGGTCCTTTTCGGACGCCAGCAGCGCCTCACCATGGGCCTTGTCGATCGCCGGGTCCGCCGACCGGGGCATCGACCCGGCATGCGGCCGGGACAGCACGGCGCCGCCGGTGCGGGACAGCAGGAGCTCGGGGGTGGCGCCGACCAGCGTGCGCCCGCCGGGCAGCTGCGCGGCGTAGGTGGTGTGCCGGGGGTTGCCGTTCGCCAGGTTCCGGACGACGTCGGAGACCGGGACGGCGTCGGCGAAGTCGAGATCGAGAGCGCGGGCCAGGACGACCTTGCGCAGGTCACGGTCGCTCAACGCCGAGACGGCCGCGCGGACGGCGGCGAGATGCGCCTCCGGTTCGGGCACGGAAGTGACCTTGACCGGCTGCGGGAGGGCGGTGCGCGACGGGACGGCCGCTCGATCGGACGACGCGCGGTGCACCGTGCGGGGAAGGACCAAGTGTCCCGGCGTCGAAGTACCGGAACTGGTGTCGAAGGGCAGGACGCCGACCGCGATCGGAGCGCCCGAGTCGGCGAACAGCCCAGGCAGCGCCTTGGACAGCCGCGCCGGATCGGTGTCGGTCGCGGTGGCCGCGGCCCCGCTCGCGAGGAGCGCGTGCCGGGCCGTGGCCAGGAGGAAGTCGCCCCGCTCGTAGCGGGCGGCCAGGTCTGCCGGGGTCGCCGGTGCGGTACTGGTCGTCACCCCACCAGCGTCCCAGGCTCCGGCTGAGACCAGGGGAAAGTGTTGCCCGGGCAACAGCCTCTCAGGCGACACCTTCCCCTGGGCAGCCCGTGACCTGGGCAGTGTCTCTCAAAAGCGCGCTGCCGGATTTCCGTAGCCGGGCCGTGGCAACGGCTGGTCACTCGCCCAGCCATGTCAGCGGCCCGCCTCCGCAAATCCGAGGCCTCCGGCCGAGAGAGACGCGCCCGCTTTACTTCAGCGCCTCGAGGAGGGCCTCGCGCTGCCGCTCACCCAGGCCGGCGGCACGCCGGTCGGGGTCGATCCCGGCCTGCTCCAGCAGGGCGGCGACCTTGACCGCGCCCAGGCCGGGCACGGCCTTCAGCAGCTGCGTGACCTTCGTCTTGCCGATGGTCTTGTTCTCCTTGGCCTGCTTGAGCACCTTGTCGATGCTCTCCTTGCCGGACTTGATCGACGCAAGCAGCTCGGAGCGCGCCTTGCGAGCCTCAGCCGCCTTGGCGAGGGCATCGGCGCGCTGCTCCGGAGTCAACGTGGGCAGAGCCAACGTAGTAGTCCTTTCATCTCAGGTCTCCGCTTTCGCGGCCGACGGCCTTAACCCATGCTTGCAAGAGCAAGCGCTGGCCAGCCGTCTCTGTACCACGGCTCCAGTAAACGCCACTCGTTCCTCGGCCGTGAAACCGACACGCACTTATTACCCCTCGACCACGCCATGGGCAACCCGCCTCAGCCTGCGGAAACACGTCCATCGGGCGGCGATTGGATGGCGTTCATCACCCTTATGAGCGATGCCATCACTTCGCACTGTTAGCCATTTTTCGTTTCATGGGAGGAAAAATACGAATTATTGATGATCTTGACCCGAACCGGCGAACACCCGATAGCGCGACACTGTGACCGAACGGTTGCCTCCGACGTTACTGACCAGTTCACCCGACCCGCATTAGAGTCGGCCCAACCCCAGTTCACCGGAGAACGAGCACCACGGGAGTACGCGATGTTGAGCACGATGCAGGACGGACAGCTGTCACTGGGCAGGCTGCTCCGCCACGGCACGACGGTGCACTCCGAGAGCGAAGTGATCACCTGGACCGGTTCAGAAGCCCGCCGCGAGACCTACGGCGAACTCGGCAAGCACGCCGCTCGCCTGGCGAACGCCCTCCGGAGCCTCGGCATCACCGGTGACCAGCGCGTCGGCACCTTCATGTGGAACAACGCCGAGCACATGGCCGCCTACCTGGCCATTCCCGCGATGGGCGCGGTGCTGCACACGCTGAACATCCGGCTGTTCCCGGAGCAGCTGGTCTTCGTCGCCAACCACGCCGAGGACCAGGTCGTCATCGTCGACGGCACGCTGATCCCGCTGCTGGCCAAGCAGCTGCCCGAGCTGAAGACCGTCCGCCACGTCATCGTGGCCAACGGCGACGCCTCCGCCCTCCCGGCGCCGGACGGCGTCCAGGTGCACTCCTACGACGAGCTGCTGGCCGGCCGGCCGGACACCTTCGACTGGCCCGACGTGGACGAGCGTTCGGCCGCCGCGATGTGTTACACCTCGGGCACCACGGGTGACCCCAAGGGCGTCGCGTACTCCCACCGGTCGATCTGGCTGCACTCGATGCAGGTCACGATGACCGACAGCATGCGACTGGCCCAGCACGACAAGGCCCTCGCGATCGTCCCGATGTTCCACGCGATGGCGTGGGGCATGCCGTACGCGGCGCTGATGGTCGGCGCCTCGCTGCTGATGCCGGACCGCTTCCTCCAGCCCGCCCCCATCGCCCAGATGCTCGACGCCGAGAAGCCGACCTTCGCCGGCGCCGTCCCGACGATCTGGCAGGGCCTGCTCTCCCACCTCGACGCGAACCCGCAGGACATCTCGCATCTGCGCGAGGTCGTCGTCGGCGGCTCGGCCGCGCCGCCGTCGCTGATGCACGCTTTCGAGGACCGCTACGGCGTGCCGATCCTGCACGCCTGGGGCATGACCGAGACGTCGCCGCTGGGCAGCGTCGCGCGTCCGCCCGCCGCCGCGACCGGCGAGAAGGCCTGGGAGTACCGCTACACGCAGGGCCGGTTCCCGGCGTCCGTCAGCGCCCGGCTGATCGGCGACAGCGGCGAGGAACTGCCGTGGGACAACGAAAGCGTCGGCGAGCTCGAAGTGCAGGGCCCGTGGATCGCGGCGTCGTACTACAGCGGCACGACCGGGGACGAGCCCGATCCGGAGAAGTTCCACGACGGCTGGCTGCGCACCGGCGACGTCGGCAAGATCAGTCCGGACGGCTACCTCACGCTGACCGACCGCGCGAAGGACGTCATCAAGTCCGGCGGCGAGTGGATCTCCTCGGTGGACCTGGAGAACCAGGTGATGGCCCACCCCGCGGTGGCCGAGGCGGCCGTGGTCGGCATCCCCGACGAGAAGTGGGACGAGCGCCCGCTGGTCGCCGTCGTGCTCAGGGAGGGCCAGAGCGTCACGGCCGAGGAACTGCGCGAGTTCTTGTCCGGCAAGGTCGCCAAGTGGCAGCTCCCGGAGAATTGGACCTTTGTGGACGAAGTCCCCAAGACCAGTGTCGGCAAGTTCGACAAGAAGCGGCTGCGGGCGTTCCACTCCGAAGGCAAACTCGACATCAGTCAGCTCTAACGGGTTAATCTCCCGCGCGCCTGCCCTTCCGTGAAGGCCATCTTGAGGGACCCTGTCCCCGGAGATGGCCTTCACGGCGTTCGGCGAAGGGTTTTGTCGGTGCGGAAGACAAGCAGGCGCGCGTTTTTGGCGCTGGCGGGGACGACCGTCCTCTCCGCCTGCGGGTCGAACAGTGTCCAAACAGGAAGCCCGCCACCGTCGACGGCGTACTCCGCCGGGATGACCAGGCCGAAACCGAAACCGGTGGACCTCGCGCAGTGGTACCACCCGTATCCCGAACCCGGTGTCCAGGAAGCCGTCGCGCGCTACGCGGCCGCGTACCAGAAGTCCAAGGTCGCGGTGCAGTGGAATCCCGACGACTACGAGACAAAACTGAACGCCGCACTGCAGGCGGGCCCCGTCCCGGACGTCTTCGAAGGCCAGGTCACCGTCGACCGCGTCCGGCAGAACCTCCTCGTCCCGCTCGACGACGTCATCGGGCCCGTGCGCGGCGATTTCAACCAGTCCGTGCTCGCGGCGCAGACCGTCGACGGCAAGCTCTACGGCATCCCGCAGGCGCTCGACACCCAGGTCCTCTTCTACCGCAAGAGTTTCCTGCAGGAGGCCAAGGTACAGCCGCCGCAGACGCTCGACGAGCTAGTCGACGCGGCGAAGAAACTCTCCAGGGACGGCGTCAAAGGGCTGTTCGCCGGCAACGACGCGGGCGCGTCGGCACTCGCCGGGCCGCTGCTCTGGGCGGCCGGGCTCGACTACGTCAAGGACGGCAAAGCCGTCGGCTTCGACGATCCGCGTGCCGCCACGGCGTTCGCGAAACTCCACGAGCTCAACGGTTCGCTGCTGCTGGGCGCCTCGACGGACTGGGCGGACCCGATCCCGTTCATCGACGGGCTCGCCGCCATGCAGTGGACCTGGCTGTGGAACCTGCCGAAGATCCAGGACACCATGAAGGACGACTTCGGCGTCCTGGCCTTCCCCCGCCTCGACGCGGCGGGCGCGCCGTCCGTCCCGGTCAGCGGACTGAGCGCGATGGTGCGCTCCAAGAGCTTGAACCCCAGCGCCGCCAAGGACTTCGTCAAATGGCTGTGGCTGGAGCGCACCGACTTCCAGCAGGAGTTCGCCACCAAGTTCGGTTTCCACCTGCCCGCGCGGCTGAGCGTGCTCGACAAGGTCGACGCGGCGGGCGACGCCGCGAAGCTGGTCAAGGAGAACGGCCGCGCCGCCGGTCCACTGTGGACTCCGACGGCGAACGCCGCGCTCGTCGACGCGCTGGGCCGCATCGCCCGTGACGGCGCCGACCCGGTCGCCGAGACGAAGAAGGCTGTCGAGGCCGTCAAAGCCGAACTGGGTCGCCTGTCCGCGTGAGCCGCCGCGAGCGGACGTAAGCGACGACCAGCACGATCGACAGGATCACCGCGCCGCCGTCGGTGACCACCGAGGGCAGCACCCCCGGCCAGCCGTGTTCGGCGATCGCGGCCCGGTGCACTTCGAACGGCACGACGTAGACGCCGAACGCCTGGCCGACGTTGACCGCGAGCACCGGCCAGAAGAGCCGGCGCCAGCGGAACCAGACGAGCAGCCCGAGCGCGTTGCCGACGATGAAGACGTTCCCCACCAGCCGCAACGCGCCGAGATAGCCCGGCGCGCCGCCGGTGTCCGCCCCCTTGAGCCACATGCTCCGCTCGATCAGGTCCAGGTCGATGATCACGTAGTTCTGCAGCGTCGTCCCGATCACGAAGACGATCGAGCACAGCACCGTGACCAGGCGGATCTTCGGTGTCCAGAGCATCACTTCCCCCGTTCCCTATCAGTGATAGAGAGAAATCTATCACTGATAGAGTCGCCGGGTGGCACGCAAAGGCTCGCTGGACCTCGCCAAGATCACCGGGGCCGCCGTCGAACTGCTCGACGAAGCCGGTCTCGCCGAACTGAGCACCCGGCGCCTGGCGGCGAAGCTCGGCGTCAGCTCGCCGACGCTGTACTGGCACGTGAAGGACAAGGCGGAACTGCTCGATCTGGTCGCCGAAGCGATCTGCGCGGACGCGTTCGAGATCGACAGCGCCCTGCCGTGGCGCGAACAACTCGCGAGCGGACTCCGCCAGTTCAGGGCCTTGCTGCTGAGCCATCGGGACGCGGCCGCCCTGCTGCGCGAACGGCCGCCGACCGGGCCGCACCGGCTGGGCCACATCGAAACGACCGCGCGGATCCTGCTGGAGGCGGGCTTCTCCGAAGAGGACACCGCGGGTATCTCGCGACTGCTCACGGCGCACGTCCTCGCCTCGGTCGAGACTCTTCCCGCGCGGAAGCCGGACGAAGGGTTCCTCGAACGACTCGCGGCTTACCCCCACGTGAGCAGGCTCGGCCCGGCTTTCGCGGCGCAGAGCAGCGGTGACCTTTTCGAACTGGGCGTCGACGTGATCCTGGACGGGCTCGAAGCCCGCCTCCAGTCGCTGACCTGTCCGTGAAGGCCTCCTTGCCTACCCTGAAGGTAGGGAAGGAGGCCTTCACGACGTCGAGTCACCCACGGCACCGACGCCTCAAGGGAGCTCTACTCCCCGGAAACGCCCCAGATCGCCAGTTCGATGGCGACGTCGTCCTCGTAGAGCAGCGCGCAGTTCGCGCTCCAGCGCGGACGGCGTTCGTACGGCAACTGTCCCGCCTTGTCGAGTTCGTCGAAACCGGCGACGGACGGCTCCTCGGTGCCGAAAGCGGTGAGAAGCTCCTCGTCGGTCAAGGGCCGGATCGTGCCGAAGTCGTCCTCGCCCGTGGCGCTGATGAACTCGTGGACGTCGAGCACCGAATGGGTCCCCGACTCCTGGACGCTCTCCACTTCGTACAGCTCGTCGACCGAATCCGGGCGGCCGAGCTCGTCCTCTTCCCAGAGGTAGTCACCCTCCGCGAAGACGCGCGCCTTGATCGCGTCCAGCGCGGCTTCCGGGTCGCCGGCGAACCGGCCGCGGACAGACCAAGCCGAAGCACCCACCGGGGCCACCTCCTCGTTCGCCGAGCGACCAGCTTAACCAACGCGGCCGGTCGAGCATTCGGCCGAACGTGACAAATTTTCGCATTACCCTTTTCTGGTGTTCACCCCACGGCTAACGTCGTCCGGCATCGTCCTTCCGCGACACCCATCCGCGACGAGTAGGGGCACCGCCATGTCCGACATCTCCAGGCGCACCTTCGCCACGGCGGGCGCCGCCGGCGTCGGCCTGCTGCTGTGCACGCCGACCGCCAACGCGCTCGACCGGGCGCTCGCACTCACCACGGCCCGCGCGACGCGGACCGCGGGCACCACACTGGAATCCGCGGCCGCCCCGCTGAAGAGCGGTCCGGGCTACACGCGGCTGACCGCGGGCCCCGGCTGGCCGCTGGTGGTCCGGGGGGACCTCGCCGCGCCGAAGTCCGGCCGCGACGACCGGCGCCGCGCGATGGCCTCGTTCGCGCAGTTCACCGACCTGCACTTCACCGACGCCGAGAGCCCGGCGCGGTTCGAGTACCTGCACCCGTTGATCGGCTCGGCGCACCGGCCACAGGAGACGCTCGGCCCGGTCGCGACGACGGCGCTGGTGGAGCGGGTGAACAGCCTGAAGGCGGGCCCGTTCACCGGACGGGCGATCGACTTCATGGTCACCACCGGCGACAACACCGACAACCACGAGCTGATCGAGCTCGAGTGGTTCCTCAAGGTGCTCAACGGCGGCACGGTGAACCCGACCTCGGGCGACCCGGACGTGCACGAAGGCGTCCAGACGTCCGGGTCCCCGCACTACTGGAACCCCGGCAAGACGCTGGACGACGCGTACACGAAGAAGGGCTTCCCGCAGCTGCCCGGCCTGCTCGGCGCCGCGTCGAGCACGTTCACCTCACCCGGTCTCGACGTCCCGTGGTTCTGCACCTTCGGCAACCATGACGACAGCATCGTCGGCACGGTGCCGGATCTGCCGGGGATGGACGCCTGGTACACCGGCCGCTTCAAGGTGATCGGCAAGGACGAGACGACGTCGCGGAAACTCGCCAAGGCGATCGGCTCCGGCTCCGGTGTCCCCGTCACGGAGCTGTTCGGCGGCTCGGGCACGATCCGCGAGATCACCCCGGACGAGCGACGGCGGCCGTTCAGCACCGCGGAGTTCGTCCGGCACCACCTCGACACCGCCAACACCGGCCCCGGCCCGGTCGGCCACGGGTTCAGCGGGAACAACGCCGACGGGCGGAACGTGTACTACACCTTCCGGATCGCGCCGGGCGTCGTCGGCATCAGCCTCGACACCACCACGATGGCCGGGCTGGCCGACGGGTCGATCGGGCTCGGGCAGTTCACCTGGGTGGAGAACACGCTCAAGCGGAACAGTTCGGTGTACTACGACTTCTTCGGGCGCAAGGTCACGCAGAACGTGACGGACGAGCTGTTCGTCCTGTTCAGCCACCACACCAGCGACACCATGGGCAACCTCCTCCCGGACGCGCGGCACCCGCTGGAGCCGCGGCTCAACGGCGACACGTTCGTCTCGCTGCTGAACCGGTTCCCGAACGTGCTGGCGTGGGTCAACGGGCACACACACCACAACAAGATCACCCCGCACCCCGGCAAGACGGCGAAGCAGGGCTTCTGGGAGATCAACACCGCGTCGCACATCGACTTCCCGCAGCACGCGCGGATCATCGAGGTCGCCGACAACTCCGACGGAACGCTTTCGCTGTTCACGACCCTGATCGAGGCCGAAGCGCCGTACGAAGCGGCGTACTCGGACACCTCGACGCAAGCGCTTGCGTCGCTGTACCGGGAGTTCTCGTACAACGACATCCACGCTTCGCTGGGCGCCGTCGGCACCGCTCAAGACCAGAACACGGAACTGCTGCTGACCCATCCACTCACCTGACGGACCCGCGTTACCTCAGGGGTAATCGACACGGGGCGCGGCGCCCGGCACGCTCGGTGCCATGACCGACGCAGCAGGCACCGCGCTCTTCCACCAGACCATGCCGTTCACCGAGCGGCTCGGCATCGAGGTCCTGGAGCATTCCGCCGCCGTCGTGCGCGCCCGGATCGCGTGGGACGAGACGCTCCGCACGCTCGGCGGAGCGCTGCACGGCGGCCTGCTGATGGCGCTGGCCGATTCCGCGGGCGCGGTCTGCGCGTTCCTCAACCTGCCCGAGGGCGGACAGGGCACGACGACCGTCGAATCGAAGACGAACTTCCTGCGCGCGGTCCGGTCGGGCCACGCGACGGCCACCTCGAAGCCGCTGCACGCCGGCCGCAAGATCATCGTGGTGGAAACGGAAATCCACGACGACGACGCCAAGCTGGTCGCGAAAGTGACACAGACTCAGGCCGTCTTGTAGACAACTGTTTACATACCTCGCGCGACCGGCGAAAATCCCTTCCCTCTGGGTGGATTCGAGCTGAGTGGATTCGAGGGATGGAGCCGGGATGCGCATACGAGGGCTGGTCACGCTGCTGACGATCGCGACTCTGACCGCCGTGACGGCACAGACGGCGGAAGCGGGCCCCGGCCGTGGAGACGACGAATCGATCGACTACCACGAATGGTCCGGTCACCACGGTTTCCGCGACGGCAGGCTGGAGGGGCTCGGCCTCGACCACGGCGCGCTGCGCATCGACCGCCCGATCGGCACCGTCGAACACACCGAACCCGTGCTCGGCACCACGAAGACCTACGAATACGGCCAATGGACGTCGAGGAGCCGCACGCAGGGCTTCGACGCCTCCCAGCTGGTCGCGTCGTGGAACGCCAAGACGCCCGCGAAGACCTGGATCAAGGTGGAGGCGAAGGGCCGCACCTCGTCGGGCACCGACACCGCCTGGTACGTCATGGGCCGGTGGGCCAGTGGGGACGCCGACATCAAACGCACCAGCGTCGACGGCCAGAGCGACGCCAACGCCGCTGTCGACGTCGACACGCTGGTCATGAAGGCGGGCGTCGCGCTCCGGTCGTACCAGCTGCGGGTCAGCCTGTACCGCGAGGCCGGTTCGCGTGCCACGCCGTCGGTGACGTCGGTCGGCGCGATGACGTCGCTGGTCCCGGACCGGTTCGAGGTCAAGGCGACGAAACCGGGCCACGCCACCGGGATAGAGCTCAAGGTGCCCGCCTACGCCCAGAACCTCCACAAAGGACACTTCCCGGAGTACGGGGGCGGCGGCGAGAACTGGTGCAGCCCGACGTCCACCGAAATGGTGGCCGAGTACTGGGGCAAACGGCCCAAGCCCGAGGACATGGCGTGGATCCCGGAGGGTTACGTCGATCCGACCGTCGCGTACGCCGCCCGATACACGTTCGACTACGCCTACGACGGGACAGGCAACTGGCCGTTCAACACCGCATACGCCGCTTCACTCGGACTGCGTGGGCACATCACCCGATTGCACTCCTTGAACGAAATCGAAAACTACATCGCGCGCGGTATCCCGGTGATCACGTCGCAGTCGTTCAAAGCCGAGGAACTCGACGGCGCGGGCTACGGCACCTCCGGGCACATCATGGTCGTCGTCGGCTTCACGAAGGACGGTGACGTGATCGCGAACGACCCGGCCGCCGGCAGCAACGACCGTGTCCGAAACGTCTACAAGCGACACCAGTTCGAGACGATCTGGCAGCGCACCAAGCGGTACAACACCACGGGCGGGGTCTCCAGCGGCCCGGGTGGGGTCGCGTACATCATCACGCCGCACTGAAACGATTCCGCACCCTAGCGGATCTCGCGGCCGGTATGGATTTCGTGGCAAGCTCGGAGTTTCGTCGACTCGGAGGTGGGCATGCCGTACGAGGTCCAGGGCGTCGTTTCCCGCGCCAAGGGTGAACCGGTCTCGCTGGAGTCAGTGACAGTGCCCGATCCCGGGCCCGGCGAGGCCGTCGTCTCGGTCAAGGCGTGCGGCGTCCGCCACACCGACCCGCACTACCGCGAGGGCGGGATCAACGACGGGTTCCCGTTCCTGCTCGGCCACGAGGCCACGGGTTTCGTGGAGGCCGTCGGCGACGGCGTCACGGACCTCGATCCGGGCGACTACGTGATCTTGAACTGGCCCGCACTCGACGCCGGGGCGTTCCCGGAAAAGAAGCTCGTCCACAGTGGACAGTGTACGAAGGTCGACCCGGCCGCCGAACCCGCCGTCGCCGGGCTGCTCGGCTGCGGGGTGATGGCCGGGCTCGGCGCGGCGCTGAACACCGGCGCGGTGAGCAGCGGCGATTCCGTCGCGGTCATCGGCTGTGGCGGTGTCGGCGACGCGGCCATCGCCGGGGCGAGCCTCGCCTGCGCGAAGACCATCGTCGCCATCGACACCGACGACCGGAAGCTGGCCTGGGCCAAGGACTTCGGCGCCACCCACACGCTGAACAGCAAGGGGTTGAGCGAAGACCAGGTCGTCGAGGCGATCCAGGAGTTCACCGATTCGTTCGGCGCGGACGTCGTGATCGACGCGGTCGGCAGGCCCCAAACATGGCGGCAGGCGTTCCTGCCCTCACGCGATTTCCCGATGCTGATCGACCTCTATCCGCAGGGCAGGCTCCCGCTCGACAAGTCCGTCACCGAGCGGATCGCCCTCGACGGCGTCGAGCAGGGCTTCGAGCGCATGCACCACGGGGACGTCCTCCGTAGCGTGGTGACATGGTGAAACTCTTCGCCGACGCCGATTTCCCCGCCGACCCGTATCCGGGAGCGCGGCCAGGTCACTCCTTCGTCCACTTCGACGGCGCCGGGCACAGCCTCGACACCGCGCCGGAAGGCTGGCGCGAACGCCAGGCCGTGCTCGCCTACGGCTCGAACGCGTGCCCGTCGAAGATCACCTGGCTACGCGACAACATGGGCCTGACGGGCCCTGTCGTCGTCTGCCACGCGCGCTGCACCGACCTCGCCGCGGTCTGGGCGTCCGGCCTGCGGTTCCGAGACGGGCAGCGGCCCGCCACGCTCGCCGCCGCCCCGGGTGTCGTCGAGGAGCACGCCGTCTGGTTCGCGACCCCCGCCCAGCTCGCCGTGCTCAACACCTGTGAGGGCAACGGGCAGCGCTACCGCCTGGTGCGGCTGACCGCCCCGGCCATCACCCTCGACGACGGCACCGTCCTCGACGACGTGGTGGCGTACGTCGGCGCCGCGGACATCCGCCTGCCGATCCTCGTGGACGGCAGGCACATCCGCGTCGCCGACCTCGAACAGCGCCGGGCCGCGGCACTGGAAGGGATCCCCGCCGAGACGCACGGCCTGGACTGCACGCTGGTCGACGCCGGGACGCTGGTCAAAGAAGCTTCCCTGGATTGAGGATCCCGGCCGGGTCGACGGCCTTTTTCGCCGCTCGCAACACTTCGACGCCGATCTCGCCGATCTCCGATGCCAGGTAGCGGGCGTGGTCGACGCCGACGGCGTGGTGATGCGAAATGGTGCCGATCCCGGTGATCGCCTCCGACGCCGCCGCCTTCGCCCGCTGCCACTGGCCGATCGGGTCGGCCTCGTCGCGGGCGGTGAGCACGGTGAAGTACAGCGACGCGCCCGTTTCGTAGGCATGGGAGACGTGACACATGATGATGGCCCGGCCGAGCGTGGCGGTGAGCGCGGCGCGGACGGCGTCTCGAAGATCGCTCAGTTCCGCCCAGTACGCGGCGGTCTCCAGGGTTTCGACGCAGACGCCGTTGTCCAGCAAGGCGTCCCGCTGCCGGGGCCCGGAGAACCGGCCGCGGCGCCAGGATTCGCCGAGCATGGCGCCGATGCGGACGGCGCCGAACGGCTCCAGCACCCGGGTGGTCTCCTGGCGGCGCCGGGCGACCTCGCGTTTCGACGCGCCTTCCCAGCCGACGATCAGCAGGCAAGGCGCGTGGATCCCGCGTGCCTTGAGATACCGGCGCAGTGCCTTGGTCTTCCAGCTGTCGTTGAGCGCCAGCGAAACCTCGCTCTCGTCTACATCGGACAGTCGCGTGACGTCGGCGAGCACGTGCCGCTGGGCGAGTTCGCGCACAGCCGCGGTGCCGTCCTCCCAGCCGTCGAGGACGTAGCCCTCGTAGCGGCGTACTTCCGGCACCGGGCGGACGCGGAGGGCGACCTCGGTGATCACGCCGAGCGCGCCCTCACTGCCGATGGCGAGGTGCCGCAGGTCCGGTCCGGCGGCCGACGCCGGTGCGACGCCGAGCTTCCACTCACCGCGCGGGGTCGCGAGCCGGACGCCCGAAACCATGTCCTCGAACCGGCCGTAGCCCGACGAGGCCTGCCCGGCGGACCGCGTCGCGGCGTACCCGCCGATCGTGGCGCGCTCGTAGGACTGGGGCACATGACCGAGGGTGAAGCCGTGCGCGGCGAGCAGCCGGTCGGCCTCCGGGCCGGTGACCCCCGCCTGCAGGACCGCGATCCGGGAGACGGGGTCGACGGAGACCAGGCCGTCGAGCCGGGTGAGGTCGAGCGCGATCACCGCGCTCTTGTCCCCGCGCAGCGCCGTGACCCCGCCGACCACCGACGTCCCGCCGCCGAACGGGACGACGCCGACGTCGTGCCGTGCGCAGATTTCCAGCACCGACTGGACTTCGTCGGGATTCTCCGGCAGGACGACGGCGTCCGGCACCGGAAAATCACCGAATCCCCGTCGCCGTACCAAGTCCAGATAGGACAGCCCGCTCGCCCTGGCGAGCCGTTCCCCCGGCGTCACCAGAACGTGCTCGGCGCCGACGAGCTCCTCCAGGTCTCGCTTCGGCTGCTCGCCCAGCACCGGTTCGGGCACGGACAGCGCCGAATCGGGTGCGAAAGGAGCCGCGGAGGCCAACGGGCCGATACGCTGGACGAGCCACCGCAGTGCCTTCGCCGGAAGGTGGGCCGCGTCACCGGCTTCAGGCGTCCAGGATCGTCTTAACCGGTGGTCAATAAGCTCCGTCACGACTACAGTGTTACACATGGACGTAAAACGTCACTCACCTGCGGAAACAGGCGTCTCGGCACTGGCGGATACCCGATCCCGCCAGGCCTCGACACGCGTGTCCGACGACGTTCTGCTGGACGCGGCGAAGAAGTGCGTGCTCGCCGTCGGCGTGAGGCGGACCACGCTCGCCGAGATAGCGCGGACGGCGAAGGTCAGCCGGATGACCGTCTATCGCCGGTTCCCGGACGTGCGCAGCGTGCTCGCGACCCTCATGACCCGCGAGTTCGGCGGACTGCTGCAAGGCGCCGCCGAACCGGACGTCGAACCGGCCCACTTCCGCGAGAAGCTCGTGCGGAGTTCGACGGCCGCGGTCGCCGCGCTCTCGGGTGACCCGCTGTTCCGCACGCTGCTGGACCTCGACCCCGAACTGGTCCTGCCCTACATCGTCGAGCGGCTCGGAAAGACCCAGCGCTTCGCCGAGGGCGTGATCCTGCACCTGCTGCAGGCGGGCCACGAGGACGGCTCGATCCGCAAGGGCGACCTGCCCTCGCAGGCGCGCACCCTGTTGCTGCTCATCCAGTCCTTCACCTTCTCCTACCGCCCCGCCACCGCGGACGTGAACGAGAAGAACCTGATGACGGAGTTCGCCCACGTGCTCGACGCGGCGTTGAGGCCGTGACGCCGGGCTCACTCAACGCTCTGCGGCGTGAGCGCGAGCTCGCGGCGCTGGCCGGCGGTGAGCGGGTCGACCTGCTGGTGGTCGGCGGCGGTGTCACCGGCGCGGGGATCGCGCTGGACGCGGCCGCGCGCGGGCTCTCGGTGGCCCTGATCGAGGCGTACGACCTGGCGTACGGGACGTCGCGCTGGTCCAGCAAACTCGTCCACGGCGGGCTCCGCTACCTGGCCAAGGGCGATCTGGCGCTGGCGCACGAGAGCGCCGTCGAACGCGGGATCCTGATGACCCGCACCGCCCCGCATCTCACCAGGGCGATCCCGCAGCTGTTCCCCCTGTACCGCGAGACCTCCCGCGGCCAGCAGGCGTTCATCATGACCGGCCTCGTCGCCGGTGACGGCCTCCGCCGCGCGGCCCGGACCCCGGCGTCGGTGCTGCCCCGGCCGAGGTCGATCCCGGCCGCGGAGGCGCTGGCGCTCGCTCCCGGCCTGTCCCCCCAAGGCCTGCGCGGCGCGCTGCTGGCCTACGACGGCGCGCTGACCGACGACGCGCGGCTCGTGGTGAACCTGGCGCGCACGGCGGCGTCACGCGGCGCGAAGATCCTGACGAGGGTCGAAGCGCTCCGGCTCGACACGGATTCGGTGCGGGCCAGGGACCGGCTCACCGGGCAGGAGATCGAAATCCGCGCCGGTCAGGTGATCAACGCGACGGGCGTCTGGGCGGGCGAGCTGGCGGAGGCGGTGCGGCTGCGGCCGTCCCGCGGTTCCCATCTGATCCTGGCCGCGGGCGCGGCGCCGATCGGCGCGACGTCGGTCAACGTGCCCGTCCCCGGCGAGAACAACCGGTTCGTCTTCCTGCTGCCGCAACCCGATGGCCGCGTGTTCGTCGGGGTCACCGACGAACCGACCGACGGCCCGGTCCCGCGCGTGCCGTCGGTGCCGGAGTCCGATGTGGACTTCCTGCTCGAAGTCGCGTCGAAGGCGTTCACCCGCCCGCTGACCCGCACCGACGTCGCGGGCTCGTTCGCCGGGCTGCGACCGCTGGTCGAGGGCGGCGGCGGGCGCAGCGCCGATCTTTCGCGCAAGCACGCGGTGGTGACCGGCGCCGACGGCGTGCTCACCGTCGTCGGCGGCAAGCTGACGACGTACCGGAAGATGGCCGAGGACGCCGTCGACGCGGCGCTGAAGCGGTCCGGGCTCCACGCCGGGCCGTCGACCACGTCCCGGCTCCCTTTGCTCGGCGCGACTCCGCGGCATCGTCTGTCCACTGTGGATGCTCCGGCCCGGCTGGTCGCCAAGTACGGCACCGAAGCGCCACGGGTCGCCGCACTCGGCGAAGTCGATCCGGAACTGGGCCTGCCGCTGTTCGCCCGCACCGAGATCAGCGCGGCCGAGGTCGTCTGGGCAGTGCGGCACGAGGGCGCGCTCGACGTCGAGGACGTTCTGGAGCGCCGCACCCGGCTCAGCTTGGTCGCCCCCGACGCCGAGGCAGCCCGCGCCCGGGTCCAGGAGCTCGTCGACAAGTCGCTCGCCGGACTCGCCTGAGAGCTTCCCGCAATTGGTCACCTACTTGCAGTGAGGCGCGCCCTAAACTTGACGAGTCGTTGGGTTTTTGCAACAGTATGTTCCATGAGCCCGGTCAGACGCGGCAAAGAGCTGCCGATCTACAACCGGCTTCCGGTGCTCCGGGCGGAGCGCGGACTGAGCAGGGCCGCCCTCGCGACGGCGGTCGAGGTCAACCCGCAGACCATCGGCGCGCTCGAACGAGGCGACCACTACCCGAGCCTCGACCTGGCGTTTCGCATCTGCACGGTGTTCGACCTCCCGGTCGAGGCCGTGTTCAGCCGCGAACCGTTCACGCCACTGTCCACTCAGGTCTACCGGGAGGGGGGAACATGAGCGAAGAGCGAGGCCGTCTCGCGACGTACTGGGAACGCCAGCAGGAGCGCTGGGAGGAGCTGGAACGCAAACGCGCCCTTCGGCTTCCGTCCTGGCGGACGAGGAAACGGCGGCGGACGTTGAGCGTGTTCGTGGTGGCGGGCGACCTGGTCCTGATCACCGGCGCCGCCTTCTTCCACGCGGGGCCCGCGGTGGCCTTCTTCGTGCTCTGGTTCGGCGGCAGCATCGTCGCGGGCGGCGCGCACTACCTGCTGCGGATCCTGACCGGCAAGATGAGCAACGGGTTCTCCATCCGGCTCGACGAACGCGAGCGGGAATGGCGGCATCGCGCCACGTTCAT
This sequence comes from Amycolatopsis speibonae, assembly GCF_042647925.1. Taxonomy (NCBI): domain Bacteria; kingdom Bacillati; phylum Actinomycetota; class Actinomycetes; order Pseudonocardiales; family Pseudonocardiaceae; genus Amycolatopsis; species Amycolatopsis speibonae. The sequence goes on along the minus strand of NZ_JBHRWK010000034.1, from coordinate 42,072 downwards.
CAGCTATCAGGTACTGGTCGCGCTGATGCTGGTCGCGGTGTTCTACGGCCTGCTCGTCTCCGGCACCGAGGACGGCGGCGCGCGGGGCGCGATGATGGGCTGCGCCCTGCTGGTCACCGGCACCACGCTGTCCGGTGTCATCCTCGGCTGGTCGCTGCCGGACGACGATCCCGAAGACTTCGACGAGGAGGTCCCGGCATGACAGTCGTCAGGACCCGCTCGGACCGGCGGCGGCTCGCCGTCGCCGCGGTGATCGGCCATTCCGTGGTCATCGCCGGAGCCGCGCTGCTGCGCGAGCCGACGTTGTGGTTCGCCGTCGGCCTGCTGATCCCGGGGCTGTGCCTGTGTGTCGGCGCGGCGGCTGTGTTGCGCCGCGCAGTCGGCAGACCCGCCTCCGCGGCGAAGGACCTCGACGAGCGTGAAATGCTGCTACGCAACCGCGCGCACTACGCGGCGTTCCAAGGTATCTGCGTGTTGATGCTGGTGGATCTCGCATACGGGCTCTACGCGGCCGGGCAACCGGAACCCGGTTCCCTGCTTTCTTCGATGACAGCGGCGTTGTTCGTCCTCGGGACGTCGCTGCCGGCGCTTTGGCTCGCCTGGAAGCTGCCGGACGACGACCCGGAGGATTTCGACGAGGGGATTCCTGGATGACCAGGGAAAAGAAGCGCCACAGGGTTTCGATCGGGGTGATCGCCGTCGTCTTGGTGGCGGGAGGGGTGCTCGCCGGCGCGGCCAGAGCCGTCCTGGTCTACCGGGCCACTTCGGTGGTGAGCAACGTCAAGCTGGACGGACTGGTCCAGCACAACCGCACGTTTTCCGGCGTCCATCGGGGGATCACGGCGCTCGTGCGGTATCTGGAAGAGGGGAAGAGGAAATGATCGAGGGGAAGCTGGAGATCGACCGGATCTCCAAGAAGTACGGCGCGAAGGCCGCGTTGGACGAGGTGAGCTTCGAGGTCCAGCCCGGTGAGCTGTTCGGGTTCGTCGGCAGCAACGGCGCGGGCAAGACCACCACGATGCGGATCGTGCTCGGGGTGCTCGCGGCCGACTCCGGCCAGGTGCGGCTCGGCGGCGCGCCGATCACCCACGAGACCCGCACGCATATCGGGTACATGCCGGAGGAACGCGGACTGTACCCGAAGATGAAGGTACTGGAGCAGCTGGTCTACCTCGCCGAACTGCACGGGATGTCGGCCAACGACGCCCACCGCAGCGCCGAGAACTGGATCGCGCGCCTCGGGCTGACCGAACGCCGCAAGGACGAGGTGCAGAAGCTGAGCCTCGGCAACCAGCAGCGCGTGCAGCTCGCGGCCGCGCTCGTGCACGATCCGCGGGTGCTGGTGCTGGACGAGCCGTTCTCCGGCCTCGACCCGCTGGCCGTGGACGTGATGAGCGGCGTGCTGCGCGAGAAGGCCGCGACCGGGGTGCCGGTGGTGTTCTCCAGTCACCAGCTGGATCTGGTCGAGCGGCTGTGCGACCGGGTCGGCATCATCCGAAGTGGACGGATGGTCGCCTCCGGCGCCGTCGGTGAGCTGACCGCCGGCGCGGGCAACGGCCTCGTCGTCACCGCGCCCGGCGCCACGCCCGGCTGGGCCTCGGCCGTTCCCGGCGTCCGGTCGGTCGAACAGAACGGCCCGACGACGATCCTCGAACTCGAGCCGGGAGCCGACGACCAGGCCGTGCTCGCCGCGGCCCTGGCCACCGGCCCGGTCACCGAATTCACCAAACGCAGGCGTTCGCTGACCGAGCTGTTCCGCGACGCCGTCGCCGAGAAGCCCGCGGCACAGGGAGTTTCCGCATGAACACCGTTTCTTCGTGGCGCGCCGTCTGGCTCATCGCCAAACGCGAGCTGAACACCCGGCTGCGCACCCGGTCCTTCGTGATCGGCACCGCCGCGCTGCTGGTCATCCTGATGGGTTACGTCCTGCTGCAGTCGACGCTGATCAGCAACGAGGACAAGAGCAAGATCGGGCTCACCGGGCAGACCGCCGGGATCGCGCAACAGCTCCAGAAGGCGGGCGAGGCGATCGGCGAGAAGATCGAGACCGTCACCGTCGCCGACCCGGCACAAGGCCGGGCGGAAGTCGAGAACGGCGACCTCGACGCGCTGCTTTCCGGCAACGCCACCGAGCTGAAGGTGCTCGTCAAGTCCGAATTGGACACCAAGCTGCGCTCCCTGCTGAACGGCGTTTCCCAGCAGGAAGTGTTGAACGGCATCCTTTCCGAGTTCCAGAAGTCCCCGGAAGAGGTGATGCGGACGGTCGGGCAGACCCAGGTCGAGGTCGACTCGATCAAACCGCCGGATCCGGCGAAATCCCAGCGGATGGTGATCGGGCTGATCGTGGCGGTGCTGCTGTACATGAGCATCGTGACCTACGGGACGCTGGTCGCGCAGGGCGTGGTCGAGGAGAAGTCCAGCCGGGTCGTCGAGATCCTGCTGTCCACGGTCCGGCCGTGGCATCTGTTGCTGGGCAAGGTGATCGGGCTCGGCCTGGTCGGGCTGACCCAGCTGGTGATCATCGGCGGCGCCGGATTCGCCGTCGCTTCGGCGACCAACGTGCTGACCCTGTCAGGGGTCGCGACGGGCGCGCTGTTGTGGGGCGTGGTCTGGTACCTGCTCGGATTCCTGTTGTACGCCACCGTCTACGGCGCCATGGGCTCGCTGGTCTCCCGGCAGGAGGACACCCAGTCGGTGATCGGCCCGGTCAACATCGTGCTGATCCTCGGCTTCGTCGTCGGGTTCAACCTGCTGACGCAGGCACCCGAGGGCACGGGAACGAAGATCCTTTCGCTGGTACCGTTGCTTTCCCCGGTGCTGATGCCCGCGCGGATCGCGGCCGGGACCGTGGAGGTGTGGGAAATCGCGCTTTCGCTGGGCCTGACCGTCGGCGCCATCGCCCTGTTCACTTGGCTGGGCGCGCGGATCTACCAGAACAGCGTGCTGCGGGTCGGCAGCCGGATCAAGCTGTCCGAGGCCTTCAAGGGCTGATCGCTTTGCGCGTGAAGGCCCCCTTCCCTCGGCTGAGCCGTGGGAAGGGGGCCTTCACGCGCGATCAGGTGCCTTTGATGGCGCCGTAGCGTTCCAGGGCTACCTGGCGTTCGTGGGCGTGATCGACCATGGGCGCCGGGTAGTCCTTGACCCCCTGCGGTTTGTGCGCGGCTTTCCCTTGCACGGAGCGGAGTTCGGGGACGTAGCGGCGGACGTACTCGCCGGACGGGTCGAACTTCTCCCCCTGGGTGGTCGGGTTGAAGATCCGGAAGTACGGCGCGGCGTCGGTGCCGCTGCCCGCGACCCACTGCCAGTTCAGCTGGTTCGACGCGAGATCGCCGTCGACCAGGTGCCGCATGAAGTACCGGGCGCCCAGCCACCACGGCAGGTGCAGGTCCTTGACCAGGAAACTCGCCACGATCATCCGGACGCGGTTGTGCATCCAGCCCTCGGCGAGCAGCTGCCGCATCCCGGCGTCGACGATCGGGAACCCGGTGCGCCCCTCGCACCAGCGCTTGAAAGCCTCGTCGTCACTCTCGTGTTCCATGGCGTCGAAACGGGAATCGTAGTTCTTGCGCGCGGTTTCGGGGCGGTGCCACAGGACGTCGGCGTGGAACTCGCGCCAGGCGAACTCGCCGCGCAGCGACTTCGCGCCGGATCCCTCGTTCCCTGCCAGGTCGGCCAGCAGCGTGCGCGGGTGGACGCAACCCCAGCGCAGATACGGCGAAAGCCTTGTCGTACCGGGACGATCCGGGCGGTCGCGATCCTCGTCGTAGGTCGAAAGGCCGTCGTCCAGGAATTCGTGCCAACGGTCCAGCGCCGCCTTCTCACCGGGATCCGGCAGCTCCATGCCTTTGAGCGAAGGGGATTTCGGGAGCTTGACCGACCGCGGCGGCTCCACCCAGTCCACTATGGACTCTCCGGTGTCCGCGGGGCGCGGCCAGCCGTGGCGCACCCACGCACGGTAGAACGGGGTGAACACGCGATAGGGGTCGCCGTCCGGCTTCGTGACCCGGCCGGGGGTGATCGCGTACGAGGACCCCGTCTCGGCCCAGGCGATGTCGTGCTCCGCCAACGCCTTCTTGACCTCGTCGTCGCGGCGGCGACCGTACGGGCCGGTGTCGGAGCTGACGTGCACGGCCGCGGCGCCGATCTCGCGCGCGGCCTTGACGACCTCCTTGACGGGGTCGCCCTTGACGAGCATCAGCCGTCCGCCGAGCTGCTCGTCCAGCGCCTTCAGGCAGCCGTGCAGGAACGCGACGCGCGGGGCGCCGGAGGGTTTGAGGAGCGCGTCGTCGAGGACGTAGAGCGCGAGGACGTGCTTGCTGTGCTTCGAGGCTTCCAGCAGGGCGGCGTGGTCGCCTAGGCGAAGGTCGCGGCGGAACCACAGCACTACAGGGGCTTCTTTGGTCACCCCGGGAACCCTAAGCCGTGCCGCCGGGGTGCGCAGTCCCGGATGCTATGAAAGGTCCTTTCCTTGCAAAATTTGCAAGGAAAGGACCTTTCATAGCGCTTGCGAGAGGCGGGGTCAGCGCTCCGAGATCGGCGTGTAGTCCCGCTCGGCGGAGCCGGTGTAGATCTGCCGCGGGCGGCCGATCTTGGTGGCCGGGTCCTGGATCATCTCGCGCCAGTGCGCGATCCAGCCCGGCAGGCGGCCCAGCGCGAACAGCACGGTGAAGTACTTCGTCGGGAAGCCGAGCGCCCGGTAGATCAGGCCGGTGTAGAAGTCGACGTTCGGGTACAGCTTCCGCTCGATGAAGTAGTCGTCCGAGAGCGCGGTCTCTTCCAGCTTCTTCGCGATGTCGAGCAGCTGGTCGCCGCCCTTGAGCTTGGAGAGGATCTCGTCCGCGGTGTTCTTGATGATCTTCGCGCGCGGGTCGTAGTTCTTGTAGACCCGGTGCCCGAAGCCCATCAGGCGGACACCCTTTTCCTTGTTCTTCACGCGCTGGACGAAGTTCGCGACGTCGCCGCCCTCGGCCTGGATGCCCTCGAGCATGTCCAGGACCGCACTGTTGGCGCCACCGTGCAGCGGGCCGAACAGGGCGTTGATGCCGGCCGAGATCGAGGCGAACAGGTTCGCCTCGGAGGAGCCGACGAGGCGCACGGTCGAGGTCGAGCAGTTCTGCTCGTGGTCGGCGTGCAGGATGAACAGCAGGTCGAGCGCCTTGGCGACGTCCGGGTCGACCTCGTAGGGCTCGGCCGGGAAGCCGAAGGTCATCCGCAGGAAGTTCTCGACCAGGCCGAGCGAGTTGTCCGGGTACAGCAGCGGCTGGCCGACGGACTTCTTGTACGCGTACGCGGCCAGGGTCGGGACCTTGGCCAGCAGGCGGATGGTGGACAGCTCCACGTTCGGTTCGTCGAACGGGTTGAGCGAGTCCTGGTAGAAGGTCGACAGGGCCGATACCGCGCTGGAGAGCACCGGCATCGGGTGCGCGTCGCGCGGGAAGCCGCTGAAGAAGGCCTTGAGGTCTTCGTGCAGCAGGGTGTGGCGCTGGATCTTCTCGGTGAACTCCGACAGCTGCGCCTGGGTGGGCAGCTCGCCGTAGATCAGCAGGTACGAGACCTCGATGAAGGTCGACTTCCCGGCCAACTGCTCGATCGGGTACCCGCGGTAGCGCAGGATGCCGGCGTCACCGTCGATGTAGGTGATGGCCGACGACGCGGCACCGGTGTTCACGAACCCCGGGTCGTGGGTGATGTACCCGGTCGTCGCCAGCAGCTTCCCCAGCTCGATCCCAGGCGCACCCTCGACCGGGTGGATCACCTTGAACTCGTGCTCGCCATTGGGCAGGCGCAGCGTCGCGGTTTCGCCGGACTGCCCCGCAGCCGTCGTCGCGTCGGACATGTAAGTCCCTCTCACGTTCAGCACGGGCCGGCGGCGCCTGTAGGTCCCACAGGTACGCCCTCTTTCACGCGCGTGACCCACGGCCTCGCTGCACACCGCCCCGCTGGGGTATGAATTCCCCTCCACGCTAGTCGAGAATGGGGTCAACGCGCAGCGGGTGAGTTGCTCACAACAGCCCCTTTGGGACCAGGTTCACACGGCGGAAGCCATATCGCCCGCCGTCGGCGGTTCCGCCCCACTCCGTGAGACCGTGATCGACGCCGCTTTCGCCGCGAATTCGAGCGCCGTCCGCCAGCCGTCGGCGTCGAGAGTGGACACGTCGCGTACCTCGTTCGAGTACAGCCACGCCAGCAGGGCACCTTGCACGGTGTCACCGGCGCCGATCGTGTCGACGACGGCGACTCGGCGTGACGGGACCTGCGCGATTTCCCCCGCCCGTGTGATGACGGACAACCCCTGCGCGCCGCGGGTGAGCACGACGGCATCCACTCCGCGAGAGGTCCAGACCTTTGCGGCGTCGACCGGATCGGCGCCTTCGGTGAGCCATTCCGTGTCGTCGTCGGAGATCTTGAGCAGGCGGACGTGCGGCAGCCAGGACTCGAAGCGCGCCCGGTACGCCGCCGGATCGGTGATCAGCGCCGCGCGGATGTTCGGGTCGAGGACGGTCAGCACCCCGCGGGCGGATTCGCGGCGCAACACGGTTTCGTACGTGCTCGCGCCCGGCTCCAGGACCATGCCGAGGGTGCCGAGCGAGAGCGCCGTCACATCTTCCGGCAGCGGGCCGGGGTCGCCGACGAGCCTGTCCGCGGTGCCCTCGGTGTAGAAGGTGTACCGCGCGGAACCCTTTTCGTCGAGCGCGACCACGGCGAGCGTCGTCGGCTCGTTTCCCCGCTGCAGCAAGGCGGTGTCGACACCGGAGGCGTGCAGCCGGTCCACCAGCGCGACCCCGAAGCGGTCGTTCGAGACGCGCGAGAGGAAGCCCGTCGGGACGCCGAGCCGACCGGCGGCGAGCGCGACGTTGTAGGGACCACCACCCATCCGGGGCAGCAGCGCGCGCAACCCACCGTCCACAGTGGAATCCAACGGTTCACCAGGAACGAGGTCGACCAGCGCCTCTCCACCCACCACGATCACGGGCGCGATGCTAGCCGAGAGGGCGGCGAAACCACCATGATTGTCAGTTCAGGACATTTTTTGTCGCGATCCCTCCATCCATGCCCCCGCCACCACCCTCAGAGGGGACGCTGACGCGTCGCGATTCCACTCTGCAAAAGCTCGGACAAAGCGGTGAACGCTTCGGCGTCGGTCACCCCGGCGCGCTGACCGACCACACCGGTCTGGATTCCCTCGATGATCAGCCCCGCCATTTCCGCGATCAGCCGCGCGTGCACCTCACGGAAAACACCGTCGGTGACGCCGCGGTCGATGAACGACCGGATCCGCTGGGCCGCGGCGCGGCTGTTGAGCTGATACGCGTCGCGCGCCGGCGCGAATTCGGCGATGTCGGTCATGAAAGCGGCCGAGGCGCGGTTCAGGTACTCGGAGATCCCGGCGAGGTACTCCCCGAGGATCTTGCGGGCGTCGTCGATCCCGTCGATCCGCTCCTCCAGGAGCTCGGCGGCACCTTTGAAGAAGTGGGCGACGACCTTGACCGCGAGCTGCTCCTTACTGGGGGCGAGCGCGTAGAGCGTCGACTTCGAGCAGTGGAGCCTGGCGGCCAGATCGTCCAGTGTGAACTGCGAGAACCCCTCGGCGAGGAAGAGCGCTTCGAGTTCCGAGAGCAGTGCTCGCTGACGCGCGGTGGGCTGACGGCGCGGGGTCCTGCTCTCGGTCATCGGATCACTATCCCTTACCTGGACGGTGTCCCCTCAGCGCCATCTACTGTACGCTGAATCAGCCCACAGTACTGTTTTTAGTACAGTTCAGCTCGGAGGAGCCATGCCGGCGGAGCGTCTGCTGCCCAGCACCGAGGCCCAGGATCTGATCGATCTGGCCAAGGAGATCGCGCGCGAGGAACTCGCTCCGATCGCGAGCAAGTACGAAGAGACCGCGCACTTCCCGCGTGAGCAGTTCCGCCTGCTCGGGCAGGCCGGGCTGCTCGGGCTGCCGTACGCGGAGCGGTGGGGCGGCGGCGACCTGTCGTACGAGGTCTACCTGCAGGTCCTCGAAGAGATCGCGGCCGCGTGGATGTCGGTCGGCGTCGGGCTCTCCGTGCACACGATGTCCTGCTTCGCGCTGGCACACAGCGGTACCGACGAGCAGCGCGACCGCTGGCTGCCCGCGATGCTGGAAGGCGATCTGCTGGGCGCGTACGCGCTCTCGGAGACCCACGCCGGCTCCGACGCGGCGGCCCTCTCGACCCGCGCGCGGCTCGACGGCGACCAGTACGTCGTGAACGGTACGAAGGCATGGATCACCCACGCGGGTGAGGCGGACTTCTACACGACCATGGTCCGCACCAGCGACGACGGCGGTCAGGGCATCAGCTGCCTGCTCGTCGACGCGGCGACGCCGGGCCTCTCGGCCGCGCCGCCCGAGCGGAAAATGGGGCTCACCGGGTCGACCACCGCGCAGCTGATGTTCGAGGACGCCGCCGTCGACGCCGACCGGCGAATCGGCGAAGAGGGCCAGGGACTGAAGATCGCGCTGTCGTCGCTCAGCTCCGGGCGGCTGGGCATCGCCGCGTGCGCCGTCGGCCTCGCGCAGGCCGCGCTGGACGAGGCCCTCGAATACGCGAAGGGCCGCACGCAGTTCGGGCGGCCGATCATCGAGTTCCAGGGCCTGGAGTTCCTGCTGGCCGACATGGCCGCCACCGTCGAGACGTCGCGCGCGATGTACCTCGACGCCGCCCGCCGCCGTGACCGCGGACTGCCGTTCCAGCGGCAGGCGTCGATCGCGAAGCTCGTCGCGACCGACGGCGCGATGAAGGTGACCACCGACGCGGTGCAGGTCCTCGGCGGCGCCGGGTACACCAAGGACTTCCCGGTGGAGCGGTACATGCGGGAGGCGAAGGTGCCGCAGATCTTCGAGGGCACGAACCAGATCCAGCGCATGGTGATCGCACGGGAACTCCGGAAAGCCTGACTCTCCGCGCTGATACGATCACCTGTGGTCACTCAATTGCCGTGAGACACTGGTGGGAGACGTGAGGAGACGCTGTGACAGCCCTTCCCTATTCCATGACGGGGTCGCACGGTGAACCAGGGTGGGCCATCCCGGATCACCTGCTGTCGGTCGCGGAGTACGCGGCGCTCGGTGAGCCCGATTCCGGATTCACCGAGCTCGTGGAAGGCCGCCTTGTCATGTCGCCGAGCCCCAAGAGGAGACACAACAAGGCGCTGTACGCCTTGGCCAGGCAACTGGAATCGCAGCTGCCCGATCACCTCGAGTTCGTCCAGGACATCGACGTCGACCTCGGCCTGGTTCCGCCGGGCGAGCCGGGTTTCGCGAGGCGCCCGGATCTGATCATCGCCCTCCGCGAAGCGGGCGAACGGATCGACGAAGAGGACTCGATGTACCACGCGGACGACTTGGTCGTCGTGGTGGAAATCGTGTCGCCGGGCTCGAAACGCACCGACTACGTGACCAAACACGGCGAGTACGCCGACGCGGGGATTCCGCACTACTGGATCGTCGACCTCAGCGAGCCGGTCTCGCTGATCGCCTGCCACCAGGCGGGCGAGCTGGGATATCAGGACGCGCCCGCCGCGACCGAAGTCTTCCAAGTCACCGAGCCGTTCCCGGTGAAACTGGACCTCGGCCTACTGGTCTCGTGAGTGGCAAGGACGGTTAGAACCGTCTTTACCACTCACGAGGCTTTAGTACCCTCGCGGACCGAATTGCTGCGGCGGACCGCCCGGCGGCGGTTGCTGCGGCCAGCCAGCCTGCTGCTGCGGATGGGACTGCTGCGGCGGCGGCCCAGGCTGCCACTGAGCCTGTTGCGGCTGAGCATTTTGTGGCTGAAGCTGCTGCACCTGAGGCTGTAGTGCCTGAGGCTGCTGCGGCTGAGTGTGTTGCGGATAGGGCTGCGGCGGCTGAGTGTGTTGCGGATGGGGCTGCGGCGGGAACTGGCCGGCGTACGGCTGCTGGAATCCTTGCTGCTGTTGCGGAAAGCCCGGCTGAGCCGCGGCGGCGGCATGCGCCTTGCGTCGCTTCCCGCGAATCAGCATCGTCGCGCCCACGCCGGTCAGCACGACCCCGACCCCGGCCATCCAGAGCCCGTGCTTGCGGAACGTCTCGGCCCGGGATTCGGCAGCCGCCTTCATCTCGGCATACGTGTCCTCACCGGTACTGCGACCGTTCTTCGTGGTCTCGCAGATGTCCCCGGGGGACATGATCTTGCCGCCGCATTTGATGAGATTCGGATCCTCGCGCGAGAACAGCAACGTGACGACCAAGAACCCGATACCGACGACCAGGACGAAGACCCAGCGCTTCATGTGTTACACACCCTCCCCATGTGTAACACATGAGAGCACAGGGTCACTCGTCGTGGCAAGAGCGAAGTCAGCCTTCGCGGTATCGCCGCTCCTCTGTGACGCCCACCCCTGCCTCCTCGTCGAAGCGGTAGACCTCACGCCCGCGCACGAACACCCGCATCGCGCGGTTCATCACGTCCAGCGGGTCGCCCGACCAGAGGACGACGTCGGCGTCGAGCCCCGGCTTCAGCGAACCGACCTGGTCGTCGAGGTCCAGCATCGCGGCCGGGTTGACGGTCAGGGCCTTCAGCGCGGTCTCCGGGTCGAGGCCGTCCTTGACCGACAGCGCGGCCTGGTACACCAGGAAGTTGATGGGCACGACCGGGTGATCCGTGGTGATCGCGATCCGCACGCCCGCCCTGGCGAGGATGCCGGGCGCGCGCAGGGTGCGGTTGCGCAGCTCCACTTTGGACTTGGTGGTGAACAGCGGGCCGAGGATCACCGGCACGTCCCGCTCGGCGAGCAGGTCCGCGATCAGGTGCCCTTCGGTGCCGTGGTTGATCACCAGCTTGTAGCCGAACTCGTCCGCCAGCCGGATCGCGGTGACCATGTCGTCGGCGCGGTGGACGTGCTGGTCCCAGTACAGCTCGCCGTCGAGGACCTTGGCCAGGGTCTCCTTGGTCAGGTCGACGTCGAACGGCTTGCCCTCGGCGGCGGCGTGGTCGCGCTGGGCGGCGTAGTTGCGCGCGGCGGTGAACGCGTCGCGGATGGTCGACGCGACACCGAGCCTGGTCGACGGCGTCTGCTTCTTGTCGCCGTAAACCCGCTTCGGGTTCTCGCCGAGCGCGCTCTTCACACTGACGCCCTCGGCGAAGACCATGTCGAGCACGGTCCGGCCCCAGGTCTTGACGCCGATCGTCTGCCCGCCGATGGGGTTCCCCGAGCCGGGCTTGATGACGACGCTGGTGACGCCGCCCGCGAGCGCGTCGTCGAAGCCGGACTCGTACGGGTCGATCCCGTCGATCGCCCGGAACCGCGCGCCGTTGGGGTCGGTCATCTCGTTGGTGTCGTTGCCCGACCAGCCTTCGCCGTCCTCGTGGACGCCGAGGTGGGCGTGGACGTCGATGAAGCCGGGCAGCACCCAGCTGCCCGCGGCGTCGATCAGTTCCGCGTCGTCGGGGACGTCGACGTCGGCGGCCGTGCCGACCGCGACGATCTTTCCGTTCTCGATGAGGACCGTGCCGCCGTCGATCGGTTCGCCGTCGACCGGGACGACGTAACCACCGACGATGGCCTTGACCTGTGCTTTGTCAGACATACTTTGACACGCTAACGAACTATGCCGTCCGTCCGCACCCGGGGCTTTTCGAAGTGGACCAGTTCGTAGTGCTCCTCGGGCGTGCGGTGCGTCTCGACGTAGCCGAGTTTCCGGTACATCCGCAGCGGGCCGACGCTCCGCTCCCCGGTGAAGAGCCTGAACACGGTCACCGAGGACGGCATGGCCGCTTCGGCGGCGAGCAACAGTGAGCTGCCGAGCCCGTGGCCCTGCCTGTCCGGGGCCACGATGAGCCTGCCGACGAGACCGGCATCGCCGTCCACGACGATCCGGACGCCCGCCACCAGCCGTCCGGACTCCCTGACGCCCCAGGCGAAACACGCGGGATCGCCCAGGGCCTCCTTGGTCTGTTCGAAGGTCTCCAGCAGCGGCGGGAGGTCGAGGCTCTCGTGCGCCCTCGCCTCCGGGACGTACGCCGCGCGCTGCAGCGTGAGCACTTCGCCAGCGTCCACAGGCCCCAGTCGGAGCGGCGGCGACATCGACGGCGATGCCATCAGCGCACCCGGATTCCCCAGCTCCCGGTCCACGAGGAGGCGGGCTCCAGGTCGATCAGATCGGTTCCGGTGTTGAGCGCGTCGGCGGGGCAGGTCATCGGCTCGATCGCCACCGCCCGGCCGCGGCCGACCAGGTCGTCCGGTGTGAACACCTGCGCCCAGTGGAAGTCCGGCCCGGTCCAGACCACCAGTTCCTGCTCCCCGTTGGAGAGGACGTGGTGGTGGTTGCCGTCCTCGGCGACGCTCAGCCCGCCGAACGCCGTGTCGAGGTCGACGCCTTCGAGCAGCTTGCCGGGCCTGAAGTCGTACTCGGTCCCCTCGACGTCCTGTTCCTCGGCGTAGGGCATCTGCTCGTCGCCGAGGTACGGCCGGACCCGGCTCGCGGGCAGCGTCAGGGTCAGCTCGTCGGTGGGCACGTCACCGATGCGGAAGTAGGGGTGCGTGCCGAGCCCGACGCCGATCGGGCTCTCGCCCTCGTTGCGGATCTCGTGCGTCACGACCAGCTCGCGCGGCGAGATCTCGTAGGTGATCGTCGCGCGCAGCGGCACCGGCCAGCCGTCCTGCGCCGGGACGTCGACGGCCAGGGTGATCGACGACTCCGCGTGCTCCAGCAGCTCCCACTCCTCGTGCCTGGTCAGGCCGTGGATCGCGTTGCCGCGCGCCTCCTCGGTGATCGGGAGCTGCTGCTTCTCACCCTGGTGGACCCACTGGCCGCCCTTGGTGCGGTTCGGCCAGGGCAGCAGTACCTGCCCGGCGCCCTTCGGCGGCTTCTCGTCTTCGGCGAACGCCTCGACGTAGGGCACTCCGCCGACCTCGAACGCGCGTAACCCCGCACCGATCTCGGTGATGACGGCGCGCGCGTTGCCGCGGGTGATCTCGAACTGCTCTCCGGTGGGATTGGCCATGCCGACGAGGTTACCGGCGGCCTTCGAGAACGTAGGCTGGGAAGGCCACGCCCGGACGAAGGAGACCGCCGCGATGACCGTTCCCGGTTACCCCAGCACCGTCGGCCGCGTCCTGGAGCGGAGCGCGCGGCGCGTCCCGGGCAGGGTCGCGCTCACCTTCGCCGATCGCGTGTGGACGTACGCGGAGCTCGACAGCGCGGCGGGCCGGGTCGCGGCGAAGCTGCTCGACAGCGGGCTCGTCCACGGCGACCGCGTCGCGGCGTTCGGCAAGAACTCCGACGCGTACCTGTTGCTGTACCTCGGTTGCGCGCGGGCCGGGCTGGTGCACGTGCCGGTGAACTTCAACGCTCGCGGCGAAGAGCTCGAGTACCTGCTCACACAGTCCGAACCCGCGGTCGCGTTCGTCGACCCCGCGTTGGCCGAGCACGTGACGTCCGATCACGCGTCCACTTCGGACATCCTCGGCTGGGCACTCGACGAAACCGTCTTCCCACACGAGGAATCCGGGGTCGCCGACGACGATCTCGTCCAGCTGCTCTACACGTCCGGGACGACTTCCCGGCCGAAGGGCGCGATGCTCACCCACCGCGCGCTGGTGCACGAATACTCGTCCTGCATCGCCGCGCTCGACCTGAGCGACCGCGACGTGCCGCTGCACGCGCTGCCGCTGTACCACTCGGCGCAGATGCACGTGTTCCTCATGCCAGGGCTGGCCGTCGGGGCGACCAACCACCTCGTCGAGACACCCGATCCCGGCGACATCCTCACGCGGATCCCGCGCCAGGGCGTCACTTCCCTGTTCTTCCCGCCGACCGTCTGGGTGGGACTCGCGAACCACCCCGGCCTCGCGGACGCGGATCTGAGCGGCCTCACCAAGGCCTACTACGGCGCGTCGATCATGCCGGTGCCGGTGTTGAACAAGCTTCGCGGGCAGCTGCCGGGAGTCGGTTTCTACAACTGCTTCGGACAGTCGGAGATCGGTCCACTCGCGACAGTGCTGCGTCCCGAAGAGCACGACGCACGGCCGGATTCCGTCGGCCGCCCGGTCCTTTTCGTCGAGACGCGCGTGGTGGACGCCGAGATGAACGACCTCCCGCCGGGCGAACTCGGCGAAGTCGTGTACCGCTCTCCTCAGCTGTGCACCGGTTACTGGGGCAAGCCCGAGGAATCGGTGGAGGCGTTCGCGGGCGGCTGGTTCCACTCCGGCGATCTGGTGCGGCAGGACGAGGAGGGCTACCTGTTCGTCGTCGACCGGATCAAGGACGTCGTCAACACCGGCGGCGTGCTCGTCGCGTCGCGCGAGGTGGAAGACGCGCTCTACGCGCATCCCGCCGTCGCCGAGGTCGCCGTCGTCGGCCTGCCGCACGACCGCTGGATCGAAGCGATCGCCGCGGTGGTCGTGGTGAAGGAGTCCGTCGAGGAAGCGGAGCTGATCGCGTTCGCCAAGAAGGCGCTGGCGGCGCACAAGGTGCCGAAGTCGGTGCATTTCGTCGGCGAACTGCCGAAGAACGCGTCCGGGAAGCTGCTCAAACGCGAGCTGCGGCACCGGTTCGGCGGGTCCGCGTCGGCGATCGGCGTCTAGCGCGGCGAGGACTTCGTCGAGTTCCGCGTAGGGCGTGTCACGGTGCGGACGGCGCCAAGGCGCGATTCGCGTGATCAGGAACGGAACTCGCGTGATTGGACGGCGAACTCACGTGATTGGACGGCGCACTCGGTGTTCGGCCCCTGATCACGCGAGATGCGTCTCCAATCACGCGAGATGCATGTCTGATCACGTGAGTACGGTGTCGCGACGCGACACTTACTAGACCGGTCGTCATAGTTTGGGCTACAGTCGGCCGCATGGTCCGCCGCACCGACACCCGGCAGCGCATGCTCGACTCCGCCGCCGAGCTCTTCCACCAGCAGGGTTACCACGCCACCGGGCTCAACCAGCTCGTCGCCGCCGTCGGCGCGCCCAAGGGGTCGCTCTACTTCCACTTCCCCGGCGGCAAGGAGCAGCTGGCCGCCGAGGCCATCCGCCAGTCCGCCGATCGGCTCTGCGACCAGTTGCGCGCGATCGTCGCGAACTCGCCCGACGTCATCACCGGTATCGAGAACGTCGTCGACGCGCTGGCGACCTCACTGGAGGAGTCGGAGTTCCAGCGCGGCTGTCCACTCGCGACGGTCGCGCTCGACGCCTCGGGTGACAGCGAGGTGATCCGCCAGGCCTGCGCCGACGGCTACACCTCCTGGCACACCCTCATCTCCGAAGCACTGAACACCGAGAAAGCCGGCCAGCTGGCGACAGTCGTCCTCGCCGCCGTCGAGGGTGGCTTGCTGCTGGCCAAGACGTTGCACGACACCGCGCCGCTGCGCGCGATCGCCCCTCACCTTCGCACCACACTCGAACGGGAGCTGTCCTGATGCGCGTCCACCATCTCAACTGCGGAACCATGCGGCCGCTCGGCGGCAAACTCATCGACGGCAAGCCCGGCTTGTTCCGCCGCGCCGAACTGATCTGCCACTGCCTTCTCCTGGAGACCGACACCGGGCTCGTGCTCATCGAGACCGGCGTCGGCACGCCGACCGTCACCCGGCCGACGGAATGGCTCGGCGCCGGTTTCGTCCGGCTGGTCCACCCCGACAGCGACGACGACCTCAGCGCCACCACGCAGATCCGCAAGCTCGGCCTCGATCCCGCCGACGTGCGCGACATCGTGCTCACCCACCTCGACCTCGACCACGCGGGCGGGCTCGTCGACTTCCCCCAGGCACGGGTCCACGTCCACGCCCGCGAACTCCAGGCGCTCGAAAACCCGGTCGATCGCAAGGAGGCGAGCCGCTACCGGAAGGTCCAGTTCAGCCACGGCCCGAACTGGAAGCCCTACCGCGCCGACGGCGAGCCGTGGTTCGGTTTCGACGCCGTCCGCGAGCTCGAAGGGGTCCCGGACGTCCTGATCATCCCCCTCGCCGGACACACCCGCGGGCACGCCGGGATCGCTGTCGACACGGGTGACGGCTGGCTCCTCAACGCCGGTGACGCCGTCTTCCACGGCGGCGAGCTGGCGCGAAAGCCGCACATCCCCTTCGCACTCGGCTTCTTCGAGTCGTACATGCAGACGGAGAAAACGGCACGACTGGACAACCAGCGCCGGCTGCGCGAACTTGTCAGTGACAACGGTGACGAGGTGACGGTCTTCGCCGCGCACGACGCCACCGCATTCGAACGGCTCAGCCAGAGGAGCAGGCTATGAAGGTCCACCATCTGAACTGCGGCACGATGCGGGCGCCGGGAGGCAAGTTCCTCGACGGCCAGCCGGGTCTGCTGCGCCGCTCGGAGCTGGTGGCGCACTGCCTGCTGATCGAGACCGGCGACGGGCTCGTGCTGGTGGACACCGGTTTCGGCCGCAAGGGTGTCGCGAATCCCGGCACGTGGCTCGGCACGCCGTTCACGATCATGGTCGGCGCCAAACCGGTCGAGGTGGAGACAGCGGCCCACCAGATCGAAGCGCTCGGCCACAAGCTGGAGGACGTGCGGCACATCGTCTGCACGCACCTCGACGTCGACCACGCGGGCGGGCTCGCGGACTTCCCGAACGCCGTCGTGCATGTCCGCACGGCCGAGCACGACGCGGCGACGTCACCTTCGAACGCGAGCGAGAAGTTCCGGTTCCGCGCCAACCAGTTCGCCCACCGTCCACTGTGGAGCACGTACGACGAGGCCGGGGACGAATGGTTCGGCTTCCAGGCCGTCCGCGAACTCAAGGGCCTGCCGCCGGAGATCCTGCTGGTGCCGCTCGCGGGACACACCAAGGGCCACACCGGGGTGGCTGTCGACACCGGCGACGGCTGGCTGCTGCACGCGGGCGACGCGTACTTCTTCCACGGTCAAATGGATCCGGTGAAGCCGCACTGCCCGCCGGGGATGACCGTGTTCCAGAACATGGTGCAGACGCTGCGCAAACCGCGACTGGAGAACGTCGAGCGGCTGCGTGAGCTGAGCCGGGAACACGCCGACGACGTCACCGTGTTCTCGGCCCACAGCCCGGTGGAGTACCAGGCACTCAAGAGGGACTGAAGAGGTCAGCCGACCGGCGGTTCGACGGGCTGCCGGTCCTCCTCGCTGTGCGTGGCCCGCATGACGAGCCAGTTGACACACCACAGCACGACACCGACGCCGAGCAGGACCGCGGCGACCTTGTAGTCGCGGGCGGGCCGCCCGGACAACGGGGTCACCAGGTAGACGCAGAAGATCGCGGCCAGCACCGGGATGATCGTCGGTGCGCGGAAATGCTTGTGCGCCGACTTGTCCTTACGCAGCACCAAGACAGCGACGTTGACGATGGCGAAGACCGCCAGCAGCAGCAACGCCGTCGTGCCGCCGAGCACGCTGATGTCCACAAAGGACACGAGGCCGATGGCGATGATACTGGTGAACACGATGGCCACCCACGGGCTGCGACGGAACGGGTGCACCGTGCCCAGCTGCTTCGGGATGATCCGCTGGTTCGCCAAACCGTAGAGCAGGCGGCTGGCCATCAGCATGTTGATCAGCGCCGAGTTGATGACCGCGAAGAGACCGATCGCGGAGAAGACCTCGCGCGGGAATCCGGGCGCCCCGACGTCGAGGACCTTCAGCAGCGCGCTGCTCTTGGCGGCCTCCAGGTCGTCGGCGGGCACCAGCAGCGAAGAGGTCACGGAGACCAGGATGTAGATGGTCGCGGCGATGACCATGCCCCACAGCATCGCCTTCGGGAAGATCCGGATCGGGTCCTTGCACTCCTCGGCCATGTTCACCGAGTCCTCGAAGCCGACCATCGCGAAGAACGCCAGCGACGTCGCCGAGGTGATCGCCACCAGCATCGTCTGGTTCTCGGTGTCGAACTCGACCAGCCGCGAGGCGTCCCCGTTGCCGTTGAGCACCGCCCACACGCCGACCCCGATGATGATCAGCAGGCCGCCGATCTCGATGCAGGTCAGCACCACGTTGGTCTTCACCGATTCGGAGACCCCGCGGAAGTTGATCAGCGCGAGCCCGATCACGAACAGGATCGCCACCAGCGGCATCGGCGCGGTGATGAACTCGGCGAGATAGGTGTCCCCGAAGGCCTTCGCCGCGGACGAGGCCGACGTGATCCCCGAGCACATCACCGCGAACACCACCATGAAGGTGAGGAAGCGGATCTTGAACGCCTTGTGCGTGTACAGCGCGGCCCCCGCCGCCTGCGGGTACTTGCCGACCAGTTCCAGGTAGCTGAACGCGGTCATGATCGCGACCACGAACGCGATCAGGAACGGCAGCCACAGCGCGCCGCCCACCCGGCCCGCCACCTGCCCGGTGAGCGCGTAGACGCCCGTCCCGATGATGTCCCCCACCACGAAGAACAGCAGGAGCTTGGAACCCATGACCCGTTTGAGGCTCGGCTGACCGGCCGGACCGGTCTGTTCTGTTGTCGTCGTGTCCGCCATGCGGCAAGAGTGTGCCGCATCACGTCTGTGGCCGACAGTCCGTTTTGGTCAGTTCTTCGTCACGGGTTGACGGGACGCGAATCTGGGTATTTCGGTCAGTTCGCGTCGACCGCGGTCTTCACCAGCGGGACCATCATCTCCTGCGTCATCTTGATCGGCCCGGTGTAGTTGACCAGCGTCGGGACGTTGTTCACGACTTCGGCGGCCGCCAGCGTCGCGGTCTTGTTCTGGTCGGTGTAGTAGATGGCGCCCTCGCCGAGCCCGGCGACGTCCTTCGCGTTCGACTTCGCCTTCTTCAGCGCCGCGATCATCTCGGCGGACTTGATCTTGTTGCCCTCGAAACGGGTCACGGCGAGCGCGCCGAGCTCCTTGCCGTTCGCGGAGTAGACGCAGCTCCTGGCCTTGCCGCCGTTGGCGGCGTTGTCCTGGACCGGGCCCGGCGCCGAAGTCACGCCCTGGATGTTGATCGCCTTCGAGACGGCCTCAGCGGGCACCAGCGCGCACGGCTCCTTCGCACCGGCGCCACCGGTGGGAGCGGCCGAGGAACTCGGCGCGGCGGAGGAAGCGGGCGCCTGGCTCGACGGCTTGGCGGCGTTGTCCGTCTTCTCCCCGGACGAGCAGGCGGAAAGGGTCGCGATGACAGCGGCGAACAGGATGATCGCCCGTGAAATACGCATGGACCCGACGATAGTCCGAATGGCTCAGTCGACCGGGGCCCGGTACCGCCGGAACGACGGGATCAGCAGCGCCGCGCCGATGACCAGCACGATGACCAGGACCCCGCCGCCCGAGGCCGCGGCGGCCGTGCCGACACCGGCGGCGGCCCAGCCGTGGGTGAGGTCGGCGATCCGCGGGCCGCCCGCGACGACGACGGTGAACACGCCCTGCAGCCGTCCGCGCATCTCGTCGGTGGTGGCGACCTGCAGGATCGAC
Source organism: Amycolatopsis speibonae (assembly GCF_042647925.1). Taxonomy (NCBI): domain Bacteria; kingdom Bacillati; phylum Actinomycetota; class Actinomycetes; order Pseudonocardiales; family Pseudonocardiaceae; genus Amycolatopsis; species Amycolatopsis speibonae. The sequence continues at coordinate 22,699 of NZ_JBHRWK010000034.1, read as the reverse complement.
ATCCGGTAGATCGCGCTGACCATGTCGGCGGCTCCGGCGAGCGCCATGAAGAAGACGGCGAGCCAGAGCGAGTTCGCGAGCCCGAACCCGGCGACGGCGGCGCCCCAGACACAGACCGAGACGATCACGCCGACGCCCTGTTTTTTGATCCTGGTCAGCCAGCCGGAGAAGAGGCCGATCAGCATCGCGCCCGCCGGGAGCGCGGCGTACAGCCAGCCCAGTGCCGGGCCGCCGCCGGGCGGGTCGCCGAAGGTGCGCTCCGCCATCTCCGGGATCAACGCGCGCGGCATGCCGGCGACCATCGCGATGATGTCGACGAGGAAGGACGCCAGCAGGATCTTCTGCGTCGCCAGGTACTTGAAGCCGTCGATGATGTCGCGGATCCCGGCCCGGCGCGTGATCTCGCCGAGCGGCGGGATCGGGGGCAGCTTCCAGACGGCGATGAGGGTCAAGGTCAACGCGACGACATCGATCAGGTAGAGCGTCGAAAGGCCGATGACCGGGATCAGCGAACCGGCGAGCAACGGGCCGAAGACCGCGCCGAAGGTGGACATCGTGCTGCTCAGCGCGGTCGCGGACGCGATCAGGCTGTCCGGCACCAGCCGGGCGACGACGGCGCTGCGGGTCGGCATGTTGACCGCGAAGAACGCCTGGTTGACCGCGAGCAGGGCCAGGACGAGCCAGACGGAGCCGATGTTCAGGAACGCCTGGAGCCACAGGACCGCCGAGGTGACCGTGACGCCGACGTTGGTGACGAGCAGGAGTTTGCGGCGGTCGACGGCGTCCGCGATGGCGCCGCCCCAGAGGCCGAAGACGAGCAGCGGGATCAGGGCGACCAGGCCGGTCAGGCCGACGTACGCCGACGAACCGGTGAGGTCGAAGACCTGTTTGGGGACCGCGACGGCGGTGAGCTGGCTGCCGACGGCGGTGACCGCGGTGGACAGCCAGAGGCGGCGGAACGCGGGGATCTTGAGTGGCCGGGTGTCCACGACGATCGAGCCGAACAGTTTGCGGACACCCTTGCGCTGCTCAACCCCCACGTCGTCACTCACAACCCGACAGCTTAGCCGCGCTAACTAACCACCCGCGCGCGATTTAAGTCACCCAGTGGCCGGTCTCCCGGGAGCGCGCCAGCGCGACGGGGAGACTTCACCGCCGCGCGCCCTCTTTCGGGCCGAAGGCCCACGAAAACGCGATGAAGGGGCGCCCTCCGCACCCAACTCGAGCTGGATACGGCCCGGGCGCCCCTTCGGCGCGCTTTTCGTCAGCGCGCTGGCCAAAATTACGGCGCTACGCGCTCGATCTGCCAGCCGTCGTCGGTGCGGACGTAGCGGAGCCGGTCGTGCATGCGGTCCTCGCGTCCCTGCCAGAACTCGACGATGTCGGGCCGGATGCGCCAGCCGCCCCAGTGCGGCGGGAACGGGATGTTCTCGACGTCGGCGAAGCGACGCTCGATGCCGTGAAGCGCGGTCTCGAGGGCGCGGCGGCCGGCGACGACGCGGGACTGCGGCGAGGCCCAGGCTCCGAGCTGCGAGCCTCGCGGCCGGGAGGCCCAGTACTCGGCGGTCTCGGTGACGTTGACCTTCTCCACCTCGCCGCGCACGTGGACCTGACGCTGCAGGGCGTACCAGGGGAAGGTGATCGACGCGTAGCGCGTCGCGGTGAGGTCGTGGCTCTTGGTCGAGGTGTAGTTCGTGTAGAACACGACGCCGCGTTCGTCGAGGCCCTTGCACAGGACGGTCCGGGAGGACGGCCTGCCCTCCGGGTCCGCCGTGGCGAGCACCATCGCGTTCGGTTCGGCGACCCCGGCGGAGACGGCCTGGTTCAGCCAGTCCTGTAGCTGGGTGGTCCAGGTCTCCGCCAGCGCGGACTCGTCGAAGGCGGCCCCTTCGTAGGCCACCCGCATTCCGGGCAGGCGTACGACGGCGTCGTCACCACCGACAGCGCCATCCTTGATCTCCGGCATCATCCGCCAAACCTCCGTACCCGGTCGGGGCATCTGTGACTTCGGCTTTGCCGCCGACGGTATTGCCTAGAAGGCGGCGGCGAAACCCACTGAACGGTGACACCCGCCACCCCTGCCCGATCATCTGTGTGTAACCGCTGGACCGCAAGCCGTTACCTCCCGGTTACCTTCCGGTCCCTGATCGATACAGGCCGGACCTCCGCGATCGGACGCCGGACGGCGCTTTGTTCCGGATCGTCCCGGCGGCCCGCGGAATCGCGCTCGTCGTCGAAATGCCGGGCCCGCTCGCCTTTGCCCGGCACGGGAATTGCCTGGACAGACCCTGTCGGCACAGATCGACAAGGAATCGTCGGCCGACGATCCGGACTTCGCGTTCCCTTTTCTTTGCCATCCATTCCCGCGCTCGTCGGCAATTCTTTCCACCATTCACGTCCGGCGTAGCGCGGCGCCCGGCGCAGCCCTCGGCTAATTCTGTCGTTTGACAGAAATTACCGGACGGGGAAACCTCCGCGACACATCTCCGCAAGATGTGCCAGAAGGCCGGCTCCGGGACGGCAATTCGTCCCGAAACCGGCCTTCGCTTCTCCTGTTTCGCTGTCAGTTCGTGACAGTGAACTCCGCGCGGACAATCCAGCCCCAGCAGTCGTACGACGCCGTGTACCGGCCCGGCACCGTCCCGACAGGACCGTCGCCCCGCAACGCGACACCGATGCCGCCGGTGCCACCGTCCCCCACCACCCGCAAGGGAATCGGCGCGGCGAGGCCGCCCGCGTCGAGGGTCGTCGCGAGCTCGCCCGCCCCGGACGGGCGCAGGCAGTAGATGTCCGCGGTGACCGTCCCACCTGCGACAACGGTGTTCGGGCTCAAGACCAGACTGGACGGTCTGGTCGCGTTCGCCTGTCCCGCTCCGGCCAAGGTGGACACGAGCGCCGCCCCCGCGACGCACAACGCGGCCGAACGAAATTTCATCCTCTGCTCCCTCCCCGAAGACGGGCGACGTTTTCACCCGCCACCCGATGGACGTACACCCGGCCACCCGGGGTTGCCCACCGGGCGAGAGTCCACCCCTTGGGGCGAACGGCTGGATTTAGCAGAATGTGACAGCAAATCAGGCAAGAGCTGACGATCACACTAGGTAGACCTTGCGCCACTCGATAGGATCGCCGCCGAGAGCAACGGGGTGATCACCTCTATCCAGTGTGTTCAGAGGTTTGGATGGGACGGCCGGGTGTGCGGCTGATCCGTCCGCTATTGCCGGCCGGGCTTCCGTGAGGGAGTTCGACACCGGTCGATCACTCCTGCGCTCGAACCACCGGAACTTTCCACGCCCGAGTTACTCCCCTTCCCCAGGAGTGCGTTGTGATTTCCCGTTCCCGCCGTCTCATGACGGCGTTGTTGTGCGCCCTTTCGCTCGCCGGCGTGACCGCCCTTTCGGCTTGTTCCGACAGCACGGCCGCCTCCGGCACCAAGGTCACCATCGGTTACAGCGCCTGGCCGGGCTGGTTCCCGTGGGCGGTGGCGCAGGAGAAGGGGCTCTTCGAAAAGAACGGCGTGACCGTCGACCTGAAGTGGTTCGACAGCTACACCGAGAGCATCAACGCACTCTCTTCGGGCGCGATCGACGCGAACAGCCAGACCCTCAACGACACCCTCGCCTCCGTCAGCGGTGGCGCGAAGCTGTCGGTGGTCCTGGTCAACGACAACTCGACCGGCAACGACAAGATCATCGCCCGCGAGGGGATCACCGGCATCGCCGACCTCAAGGGCAAGAAGGTCGCCGTCGAGCAGGGCACCGTCGACCACTACCTCCTGCTGCTGGCGCTGCAGGAAGCGAAACTGACCGAAAAGGACATCCAGCTGGTCCCGCTGCTGACCGACGCCGCCGCGGCCGCGTTCGTCGGCGGGCAGGTCGACGCCGTCGCCGCGTTCGCCCCGTTCACCACGACGGCGCTGCAGCGCCCCGGCAGCCGCGCGATCGGGACGTCCGCCGAGTTCCCCGGCGCCATCCCCGACCACCTCGTCGTCTCCGAGCAGATGTCGAAGGAGCGCAAGAAGGAGGTCCAGGCGCTGGTGGACACCTGGTTCCAGACGATCGACTGGATCAAGCAGAACCGGGACGAGGCCGTGCGGATCATGGCCAAACGCGGCGCCGTGACGATCGACGAGTACAAGACCTACGACGCGGGCACCACGATCTTCACCAAGCAGCAGAACCTCGACGCGTTCACCCCAGGTGTCACCCCCGCCCACCTGAACTTCCAGGCGGGCAAGATCGCCGACTTCATCATCTCCAACGGACTCGCCCAGAACCGTCCCAACTTCGACGGGCTCTTCGACGACCAGTACGTCAAGGCGGTGAAGTGAGCACCACGGACGCGGCGAAGCAGGCCTCTCAGCGGACGGACGCCGCTGACGAGGCCGAAGCGCGGCGTCTCGACGACGAGCAACGGCTCGCCGAAGCGCAGGAAGACCGTCGCCGGGGCGGCGCGCGGCCGGACTGGTCGCCGCTGCCCCGCCGGGCTGGCCTCAAGCCGAACGCCTCCCCGCTGTTCTCGCTCCGGACACCGATCTCCGCGCGCTGGCGGTGGACGCTGGCGGTGGCCTCGTTCGCGATCCCGCTGCTGATCTGGGTGACGCTGAACGCGCTGGGCACCATCAAGCCGACGTTCCTGCCGACGCCGGTCGCGGTGTTCGACGCGCTGCTGAAGATGATCGAGTCCGGTGAACTGTTCAGCGACCTCTGGGCCACCACCCAGCGCGTGCTGCTCGGCTTCGGGCTGGCGGTGATCGTCTCGGTGCCGCTCGGCATCGTGATGGGGACGTTCAACGCGGGACTGGCGCTGTTCGAACCGGTCATCGCGATGCTGCGCTACCTGCCGGCGAGCGCGTTCATCCCGCTGCTGATGATCTGGCTCGGCCTCGGCGAACCGTCGAAGGTCGCGGTCCTGTTCCTCGGCACGGTCTTCTTCAACACGCTGATGACCGCCGACGCCGTCCGCGGGGTGCCGCGTTCGCTGATCGACGTGTCCTACACGCTCGGCGCGCGGCGCGGTGAGGTCCTGCGCAAGGTGATCGTCCCGCACGCGCTGCCCGGCATGATCGACGCGACCCGCGTCAACGCCGCGGCCGCGTGGAACTTCGTGGTGGTCGCCGAACTGATCAACGCCACCGCCGGGCTCGGCCTGCGGATCATGCGGGCGCAGCGGTTCACCCAGACCGACCGGATCTTCGCGCTGCTGATCGTGATCGGCCTGCTCGGACTGGTCATCGACATCGCGCTGCGGCTCCTGCGGGCCAGGGTCGGGAAGTGGGCCGCATGACGCTCCAGCTGAAGGCCGTCGCCAAGGACTACACCGTCCGAGGCAAGACCACCCGGGCACTCGACGGGATCGACCTCGACATCGCGCGCGGCGACTTCGTCTGCGTGGTCGGCGCGAGCGGGTCCGGCAAGTCGACGCTGCTCTCGCTGATCGCCGGGCTGGCCGAACCGTCCGATGGGCTCATCACCCTCGACGGCGACGCCGTGACCGGCCCCGGCCCGGATCGCGGGCTGGTGTTCCAGCACGGCGCGCTGTACCCGTGGCGCACGGTCGAGAGCAATGTCGCGTTCGGACTCGAACTGCTGAGCATCGACAAGGCCGAACGCGCGCGCCGGGTCGACTGGTATCTCGAAGAGACCGGGCTCGCCCACCTGCGGAAGTCGTTGCCCAAGCAGCTTTCCGGCGGGCAGAAGCAGCGGGTCGCGATCGCGCGGGCACTGGCGGGCGAACCCGACGTCCTGCTGTTGGACGAACCTTTCGGCGCGCTGGACGTCCAGACCAAAGAGGACATGCAGGTCCTGATCCGCCGGATCTGGACCGACACCGGCACCACCGTGCTGATGGTGACCCACGACGTCGAAGAGGCCGTGTTCCTCGCAAGGCGCGTCGTGGTGCTGGCCTCTGATCCGGGCCGGGTGGCCGCCGACATAGTGGTCGACCTGCCCGAAGACCGCGAGCTCGCGGTCAAACGCGCGCCGGAGTTCGTCGCGCTGCGCGCGTCCATCGAAGACCTCGTCCGGGAACAGCACCGCGGACATCTCGGGCGGAGCCGAGAAGAAAGGTGATCATGAGGCACGGGAAGACCCGGCCGGAACGCACCTCGCGTTCCGGATTGCTCGGCAGACTCGGCATCCGGGGCAAGCTCAACCTGCTCCTGATGCTGCCGCTGACCGCCGTGGTCCTGGTGTCGGTGCCTTACGTCGCCGGTGAAGTCGACGACGCCCGGTCCGCCCGCACCACCGCCGACGTCGCGTCTCAGGCCCGTGCCCTCGGCACACTGGCCTGGGAACTGCAGCGGGAAAGGCTGCTGACGGCGCACTACATCGCGTCGTCGTCGGCGAGCAGTTCGGCGATGCTGAAGCAGCAGGGTGTCGTCGCGGACACGGTGAACCGGGTGCGCGCACAGCTGCCCGCCGACGCGCCGGAAGAGCTCGCGGCGGCGCTGGTGCGGATCGGCTCGCTGAACGAGATCCGGGAGAACGCGCTCCGGCGCGGTGCCTCGCTGGACAGCGTGGCGCGGACGTACCACGCGGTGATCGACTCGGTCATCAACTCGCTCCGCCTCGTCCCGCAGCAGACGAGTGACGCGGAAGGCACCCGGCAGCTGACCGCGCTCGACGCGCTGCTGCGCGCGAACGAGGAGAACTCGTTGCGCGGTATGGCGTTGATCATCGTGCTGGTCACCCCCGAGTCCGGTGAGCCGGTGCTGGACGACGCGAAACAGCAGTCTTCGCTGTTCCTCGAACGGTTCGTGCAGCAGGCCGACGTCACCCAGGCCACGCAGGTCGTCGCGGTCGAACAGGGCGAGACGGGCCGCCGGGTCGACGCGCTGGAAGTCAGGATCTCGGAAGCCCGCGGCCCCCAGGCCGTGCAGAACCTGCTGCCGGACATCCTCGGCGCCGTCGACGCCCAGTCGAATCAGCGGCGGCTCGCCCAGGACGCGGTCACCACCGGCATCACCGACACCGCGACCGCGCGTGCGGACGCCGCGCAGAACCTGGCGTGGACGATCGGTATCGGCGCCGGTGTGCTGTTCCTGCTGGTCGGTGGTCTCGCGATCGCGGTCAGCCGGTCGATCGCGGATCCGCTGCGGAAGCTGACCACGGCGGCGACGTCGGTCGCGGACCTCGCGAGTACCGAACTGGTCCGGGTCACCGACACCGAGCAGGCCGAAGAGCTCGCGCCGCGGCTCGCCACCATCGACGTGTCCTCCCAGGACGAACTCGGCAAGCTGGCCGAGGCGTTCAACCGGGTGCAGGCCACCGCGGCCGAGCTGGTGGAACGGCAGGCCGTCACGCGGCGCAACGTCGGCCTCATGTTCGCCAACGTCGCGAAGCGGACGCAGAACCTGGTGGGCAGGCAGCTGGCGCTGGTCGACGAACTGGAGCGCAACGAGCAGGACGTCGCGCTGCTGGCGAGCCTCTACCGGCTCGACCACCTCTCCACCCGGCTGCGCCGGAACGCGGACAACCTCCTCGTCGTTTCGGGAAACCGGGACGAGGCAAGGATTTCCGGGCCGATCGAGCTTTCGACGGCGCTGCGTTCGGCACTCGCGGAGATCGAGGACTACCAGCGGGTCCGGCTCGGTTCGATGGGCGACGTCCTGCTGTCGTCGCCGTTCGGTTCGGATCTGGTGCTGATCTTCGCCGAGCTGCTGGAGAACGCGACGTCGTTCTCCCCGCCGGAGTCCTTTGTGGACGTCGGCACGAAGATCCTGCCCGACGGCTCCTGCCTGATCGTGATCAGGGACCAGGGCATCGGCATGACCGGCGAACGGCTCGCCGAGGAGAACCGGCGGCTGGTCGAACGCGAACGGCTCGAACTGGCGCCGACCAGTGTGCTCGGGCTGTTCGTGGTCGGGCGGCTCGCGCGGCGGTACGGGCTCAAGGTCGAGCTGACCGAGACCGAGCCGGGGGCGGGGATCACCGCGCGGATCGCCGTCCCGCCGAATCTGCTGACCTACCGGGCGCCCGTGCCGAAGTCCGTCCCGGCGCCGCCGGCGTGGCCGACGGTGGAACCGGGCGACGAGCCCGATCCGCCTCGGCCGCAGCTCCAGTCCCGGCCCCAGCCGCGGGAAAAGGAGCCCGCGGGCGAGCCGCCGATGCTGGCGATCGCCGGGATGATGCCGCGCGACGGCGGGCCTCCCAAGGACTTCCGGTGGTTCCGCAAGACCGACCGGGCGATTCCGGAGCCGATGCCGATGCCTGAACCCACGCCACTTCCCGCGCCCCGTCCCGTCTCCCTGCCCGAGCCGGTGACCGCGTTCGAAGCTCCCAAGCCGACCCTGACCGCCGATTCCGGGGAGACCCGCGGCGGGCTGCGGCGGCGGGTCAAGGGCGCGCAGCTTCCAGGCGCCCCCGACGCACCGTCGCGGCAGAAGTCCAGGCATGATCCAGAAGCGGCCAAAGCGGCCTTCGACGGGTTCGAAGCCGGACTCGCGAAGGCCACCACCGGACCCGGAGAAGCTCCGGTACCGCAGCAAGCACCACAGCCCCCGGTGAGCCCGCCGGCGGGCAACCCGATTCCGATGCCCATGCCGACCCCGACACCGGTGCCCGCCGCCTCCCGCGGCGGTCTCACCCGGCGGGTCCCCGGTGCCCAGCTGGCGCCGGGGCTGGCGAAAGGACCGGCCGCGCGACACCAGACCGCGCGGGCGGCACTGAACACCACCAAGCCCAAGGGCATGCGTGACCCCGAGGCCGAGCGTGCCGCGTTCGATGCCTTCAGTGACGGGTTGGAGAAAGCCGTCAACCCGGAGATGGAACAGAGAGAGAAGAGCAAGAGATGACGACCGGAGTCAGCGTCGAAGCCCGGAACTTCAACTGGTTGGTGACGCGCTTCGCACAGAACACGGCGAGCGCGATGGGCGCGATCGCCGTCTCGGCCGACGGTCTGCTGATCGCGATGTCGTCCGAGCTGGAACGCGCCAACGCCGATCGGCTGGCCGCGATCTGCTCGGCGATGCTCGGCCTGGCGCACGGTGTCTCCGAGAGCCACCCGCTCGGGTCACCCGACAAGATCATCATCGAGCTGGAACAGGGCTACCTGCTGGTCTGCACGATCAGCATCGGCTGTTCGCTCGGTGTGCTCGCCACCAAGCAGGCCAGCCTCGGCACGATCGCCTACGAGATGGCGATGTTCGCCAACCGGGCCACCGAAGTACTCACCCCCGCGCTGATCGAGGAACTGAAGAAGAGCGTCGGCAGCTGAACTGACGAGGGGACAAGGGAATGAGCGACGATCAGGTACCTCAGCCGAGAGGTGCCGAACAGGGCATCTCACCGCTGCGCCCGTATCTGCTCACCGCCGGCCGCGCACAGCCGGTGGACGGAACGCTCGAAATCGAGGCACAGGTGCTCACGAGCAGGCTCGGCGCGGCGTCGCAGGCGAGGCTGACCTTCGAACGACGGGAGATCGTTTCCCTTTGCCGGGAAACGAAATCCGTCGCCGAAGTGGCGGCGATGCTCGGCCTGCACATCGGCGTGGCCAGGGTGCTCGTGGCGGATCTCGCCGCGCTCGGCTACGTCGTGCTGCGCCGCCCCGCCGGAGCCTTCACCCAGGACCTCGGCATGATCGAAAGGGTCATTCGTGGACTCGAAGCAATTCGCTGAACCGGTGGCGGCCAAGCCGCCGACACCGGTCAAGATCGTCATCGCCGGCGGGTTCGGGGTCGGCAAGACGACCACCGTCGGCGCGATCTCGGAGATCAAACCGCTGACCACCGAGGCCGCCATGACCTCGGCCGGCGCGGCCGTCGACGGGCCAGGCGGGGAGGTACCGTCGAAGACGACCACCACGGTGGCGCTGGACTTCGGCTGCCTCACCATCGACAACGAGGTGAAGCTGTACCTCTTCGGCACGCCGGGCCAGGACCGGTTCGGGTTCATGTGGCACGACCTGGTACTCGGCGCGCTGGGCGCGCTCGTCATCGTCGACACCCGGCGGCTCGACGACTGCTATCCGGCCGTCGACTACTTCGAGAAGGCCGGTTTGCCTTTCGTGGTCGGGGTGAACGTGTTCGACGGCTCCCTCAAGCACGACCTCGAAGACGTGCGCTGGGCACTCGCGGTGAGCGAGGACGTCCCGCTGATCACGTTCGACGCGCGGCAGCGCCTTTCGGTGCGGGACGCGCTGCTGGCGGTGCTGCACAACACCTACCGGCGGGCTTCCGCCGCTTCCTGAGGCGGCTCCAAGTGTCATGAAAGGGTCGTTCCTGACGTTTTTCGTCAGGAACGACCCTTTCATGACATCCGGCGGAGGTCAGGCGGGCCGGGTGATCGCGGCCAGCATCAGCGCGCGGAGTTCGGCGGCGACGTCGGCCACCGGCAGCGGTGGGGTGTGCGCCTGCCACTCGCGCAGGAGTCCGGTCGCCGCGCCGACGAGCGCGATCGCCGTGAGGTGGTAGTCGCGCTCCGGCGCCACGCCGTGCGCGGCGGCGTGCCGGGCCTCGGCTTCGATGAACGCGGCCCACCGGTCGACCCATTCCTGGTGCTGCGCCTCCAAAGCGGCGCTGACGCCGACCGCCTCGACGTAATTCAGCCGCGGCATCCGGGGATCCGAGGTCACCGTGCCGACGAAGACATCCAGCAGCGTCCCGATCCGGGTGACCGCGTCGGCGTCCTCCAGCCGTTCGAGGACGCCGGTGACGTGCTCCAGCGCGAGGGCGTTGATGCGCTCGTGCAGGGTCAGCAGCACCTTCTCCTTGCTCTCGAACTCTTCGTAGAAGTTCCGCGTCGAGACGCCGGCGCGGGTACACAACTCGGTGATCTTCGCCTGCCGGTAACCCGTCGAGGTGAACAGCTCCAGTGCCGCCAGAAGCAGGCGTTCACGCCGTTCGGCGCGCCGCTGCTCGGGTGCGACCCCGCCGTACGTGCGGGCCACTCGACCTCCCCCGATTCGGTACTAGGGATTGCCAGATGCTATCAACACCGCCTACATTGCGAAAATCTCAATTACCAAACTGGAGGCAACGGTGCTTCGGACAGTTCTGGTCTCAGCCCTCGCAGCCACCCTGATCGGCGCGCCCGCCGCGCAAGCCGCGCCGAGCGCGCCCGGGGACCTGGTCGACTACAAGCCGGTCGTCGCCACCGCCCCGGCGAAGGCCTGGAAACTCAACTACCGCTCCACCTCGGCCACCGGAAAGCCGAACACGGTGTCGGGCATCCTGCTGGTCCCGCCCACGCCGTGGACGAAGGGACCGCGTCCACTGGTCAGCTACGCCGTCGGCACGCATGGCCTCGGCGACCGCTGCGCGCCGTCGACCCGGCTGACGAACGGGTCCGAGAACGAAGTCCTCCTGATGAGCCAAGCGCTTTCGCGCGGCTGGGCGGTCGTCGTCACCGACTACGAAGGCCTCGGCACCCCGGGCACGCACACCTACGCCGTCGGTCAGTCCGAAGGCCGGGCCGTCCTCGACGCCGCCCGCGCCGCCTCCCGTGTTCCCGAAGCCGGGTTGTCGAAGACCGGTCCGGTGGGCGTTTTCGGCTACTCACAAGGAGGTCAGGCCGCGGCGTTCGCCGGCGAACTGCAGCCGTCCTACGCGCCCGACGTCAACCTGGTCGGTGTCGCGGAAGGCGGCGTCCCGGCCGATCTGAACGCGGTCCTGAAGTTCAACGACGGCGGACCGGCGTTCGGCCTGGTGCTCGGCGCCGCTGTCGGCTATGCGACCGCGTACCCGGAGCTGCCGTTCAACGACGTGCTCAACGCGAAGGGCGAGAAGGCCGTCGCGAAGGTCAAGGAAGCGTGCGTCGTCGAACTCGGCGCGGCAGCGCCTTTCGCGCGGCTCAACGACTTCACGACCGTGCCGAACGTTTCGTCCGACCCGCGCTGGCAGGCCCGCCTCGGCGAGAACCTGGCGGGCAAGACCAAACCGGGCGCGCCGGTCTACCTGTACCACGCGTCGCTGGACGAACTGATCCCGCTGTCGGTCGGCAAGGGCCTGCGCGACCGCTACCGCGCCCTCGGCGCCGACGTCACCTGGCAGGAGTTGCCGCTGCTGGAGCACATCGGCGGCGTCTCGGCGGGCGGCCCGGTCGCGATGACCTGGCTGGGCACCAAGTTCTGACGGGGAGTCGGTCCGTGAAGGCCTCCTTGCCTACCTTCAGGGTAGGGAAGGAGGCCTTCACGGACTTTCGAACACCTTGAGTGCGGTCACGGCGTCCGGCGCCAACGACGTCGTGAGTGTCCCACCGGCCGCCAGCGAAGTCCGCGACCACCACTCCCCGGACGCTTCCGGAACCGAAGGGCCACCGACGACCAGATCGGTCGCCAGCACCCGCCGCCCGGCCAGATGAGCGAGACTTGAGTCCAAAGTAGAGTCGCCGATCTCCAGCGTCTGCCGCAGCACGGGGACTTCACCCCGCGTCACATGCTGCGTGGTCACCAAAGACCCAGGCTGCTCGCCTGCCCGTCCGAGGACGAGCACCTCGCGCGTGTGCAGGTAAGCATCCTCCGCCAAGGAAGCCCGAAGCACGGCGGAGTGCCGGGCCCGAGCGGTCACGACGGTCGGCTCCGGCAGGTACTCCAGCGACCCGCCCGCCTCCACGACAACGTCCACTTCGGACACACTGCCTTCGCCGTGCAGGCCGGGGAGCGCGATGGTCGCCGCGACCCCGGAAAGCCGCAGCGAAGCACCGGCGCCGACGCGGATGGTCAGCTTCAGCTCGTCACCGCCCAGGGGCGAGGTCGCCGAGTTGACCAGGTGCACGACCGCCGTCACACCGGTGCCCCGTTTGGGAAGGAGCGTGAGCGGCGCCATCGAGCGCAGCTCACGCAGTACGGTCCGGCCGCCCTCGAAACGGGCGGTCAGCCGCGCGTGCGCCTTCACCCCGCGGTGACCGGGAGCAGCGAGCGGACCCAGTCCGCGACAGCGGGCGCGTTCGGGGTGTCCACAAGGGACTGCGTGATCACCGGCAGCTCGCCCCGCATCCGGTGCGCGTCCGAGGTCATCACGTCCATGTCCGCGCCGACCAGATGCGCGATGTCGATCTTGTTGATCACCAGCAGATCCGCCGTCGTCACCCCCGGCCCGCCCTTGCGCGGCACCTTGTCGCCACCGGCGACGTCGACCACGAAGACCTGACTGTCGGCGAGGCCCCGGCTGAACACCGCGGTGAGGTTGTCGCCGCCGCTTTCGATGATCACCAGGTCCAGCCCCGGGAAACGCTCCTCCAGCAGCTCGACGGCGTCGAGGTTCGCGGTGATGTCGTCGCGGATGGCGGTGTGCGGGCACGCGCCTGTCTGCACGGCCTCGATCCGCTCCGGGTCGAGCACCCCGGCCTTGCGCAGGAAGTCCGCGTCCTCGGTGGTGTAGATGTCGTTGGTGACGACGGCGAGGTTCACCTCGTCGCCGAGCGCCCGGCACAGCGCCGCGGTGAGCGCGGTCTTCCCGCTGCCCACCGGGCCGCCGATGCCGATCCGGTACGCGCGGCCCGCGGTCGGCGCCGGATCGTAGTGATCGGGTTCGGCGGCCGTCGGGTCGAAGTTGACCGGGTGGACGTGCCCGTGGCCATGTCCTTTGCTGTCACTGCCGTGCTCAACTGGCAAAGAGACGCACCTCTTCCTTGTGGTGCCGGGCGTGTGCCTCGGCGAACAGATCGAGCGCCGGAGAGCCCGGCGCCGGGAGTTCCGCCGGGTCGTCCCCCGCGACCGCGGCCGCGTGCAGGGAGACTTCCCGGACCTCTGAAGAAAGCCTGGCCACGACGGCGTTGACGGCGAACGGGTCGAGCCCGAGCAGCCGCACCGCCGCGCTCGCCGGACCGCTGATCGCCAGGTATGCGACAGCCATCGCCGCATCGAAGGGCACCCCGATCAGCGCGCCGACGATCACCGGATGGTGCGGACGCGGAGTTTCCTTCAGCAGCTGGGAAAGTACGGGCGACGGCCACGCCGCCTTGCCCGCCCTCGCCGTCCCGCGCCCTTGCGCGCGGGACGCCTCCCGCTGCGCGAGCGACGGTGTCCTGGCGTCGAGTTCGAGATCGAGCCGCCGCCAATGTCCACTTCGGACTCCCCGGGCGGCAGCGTGTGCCGACGCCGCGGCGAACACGGCGGCCAGCGAACCCGTCGTGCGCAGACGCCCGGAGAGGAACCCGGGCAGGTCACGTTCGTGCGTGATCAGCTTGCGGGTGACGGCCTCTTCGAGCCCGCCGGAATGGACGTGCCCACCCCCGGGGAACCGGGAGTCGGCGAGGATGAGCGCGGCTGGGTTAATCAAAAGAGGAAGTACCTTTGCGCCATGGGCAGTTCCGTCACCGGCTGCGGTTCGATCAGCTCGCCGTCGACGTGCACGGCGAAACTGTCCGGCTCCACGCGGATGTCCGGCGTGGCGTCGTTGAGCACCATGTCGGCCTTGCCGCGGGAGCGGGTGTTCGAGATCGGCACGAGCTTCCGCGCGATGCCGAACCGTTCCGCCACCCCGTTTTCCAGGGCTTCCGATGCCACGAAGTGGAAGCTGCTCGCGGCGGCGACCGCCGGGGTGGCGCCGAACATCGGCCGCGCCAGTACCGGTTGCGGCGTCGGGATGGACGCGTTCGCGTCGCCCATCGCCGCCCAGGCCGGAAATCCGCCCTTGAGCACGACATGCGGCCGGACCCCGAAGAACTTCGGTTCCCACAGCACGAGATCCGCGAGTTTCCCGATTTCCACCGAGCCGATCTCGCGCTCCATCCCGTGCGCGATCGCGGGGTTGATGGTGTATTTGGCGACATAGCGACGAGCCCGCAGATTGTCGGCGGCGCCGTCGCCGGGCAACGCGCCGCGCCGCCGCTTCATCACGTGCGCGGTCTGCCAGGTCCGGATGATGACCTCGCCGATCCGGCCCATCGCCTGCGAATCCGAGCTCATCATGGAAATCGCGCCGAGGTCGTGCAGGACGTCCTCGGCGGCGATGGTCGTCGGCCGGATCCGGCTTTCGGCGAACGCCAGGTCTTCGGGCACGGACGGGTTCAGGTGGTGGCAGACGACGAGCATGTCGAGATGCTCGTCGAGGGTGTTCGCGGTGTGCGGCCGCGTCGGGTTGGTCGACGACGGCAGGATGTTGGGCAGCCCGGCGACCTGGATGATGTCCGGCGCGTGCCCGCCGCCCGCGCCTTCGGTGTGGTACGCGTTGATCGAGCGGCCCCGGATGGCGTCCACAGTGGACTCCAGGAAGCCCGCCTCGTTCAGCGTGTCGGTGTGGATCGCCACCTGGACACCGGATTCGTCGGCCACGGTGAGGCAGGCGTCGATCGCGGCCGGGGTGCTGCCCCAGTCCTCGTGCAGTTTGAACCCGCCCGCGCCGGCGGCGAGCTGCTCGCGCAGCGCCTCGTGGCGGACGGTGTTCCCCTTGCCCAGCAACAGCACGTTGACCGGCTGGCCGTCCATCGCCTGCAGCATCCGGCCGAGGTTCCACGCGCCGGGCGTGACGGTGGTGGCCTTGCTGCCCTCGACCGGGCCGGTGCCACCGCCCACGAGGGTGGTGAGCCCGGACGCCAGCGCGGTGTCGGTCAGCTGCGGGCAGATGAAGTGGACGTGACAGTCGATCCCGCCCGCGGTCAGGATCTTTCCGTTGCCGGACAGCACTTCCGTCGACGGTCCGACGACCAGCGCCGGGTCGACCCCGTCCATCGTGTCCGGGTTGCCCGCCTTGCCGATGCCGACGATCCGGCCGTCGCGGACGCCGACGTCGGCCTTGACGATCCCCCAGTGGTCCAGGATCACCGCGCCGGTGATGATCAGGTCCGGTGCGCCTTCGGCCCGCGTCGCCATTCCCTGGCCCATGGATTCGCGGATCACCTTGCCGCCGCCGAACAGCACCTCGTCACCGCTGCCGGACGGCCCCATGCTGCGGTCCTCGGTGACCTCGATGAGCAGATCGGTGTCCGCGAGACGGATCCTGTCGCCGGTCGTCGGGCCGAACAGTTCTGCGTAGCGTTCACGATCGATCGACGACATCAGGACTCCTTGCGCAATCCGGGGACCGTGCGGTTCCCGGCCAGCGGGACGAGGTCGACTTCGCGTTCCACGCCCGGTTCGAAGCGCACCGAGGTTCCCGCGGGCACGTCGAGCCGATGCCCTCTCGCGGCCTCGCGGTCGAATTCGAGTCCGGGATTGACGGCCGCGAAATGGTAGTGCGAGCCGACCTGGACGGGCCGGTCGCCGAGGTTCCGCACGAGCAGCCGGACGCGCGGCCTGCCGGGGTTCAGTTCGACCGGTCCGTCTCCGGTGATGATCTCTCCTGGTCGCACTCGCGGCCTTCCTAGACGATCGGGTCGTGCACGGTGACGAGCTTCGTGCCGTCCGGGAAAGTGGCTTCGACCTGCACGGAATCGACCATCTCCGGGATGCCGTCCAGCACCTGCGCCCGCGAGAGGACCGTGCGCCCGCTCGCGACGAGTTCGCTCACCGTCCGGCCGTCGCGCGCGCCTTCGAGGACGTGATCGGTGATCAGCGCGACCGACTCGGGGTAGTTCAGCAGGACCCCGCGGTCCAGGCGTTTGCGAGCTACGTCCGCCGCGACGTGGATGAGCAGTTTGTCCCGCTCCTGGGGGCTCAAGTGCATGAGAAAGGTCTATCACCGGAATCCGTCCGGCGCCGGTTCCCGAAACACAGGATTTACCTCGGCGACCGGTACACGCAAAGTGAACGTCGCCGTAACTCTTCGCGTACGAAGGCCGTTTTCACTGAATCGTTCTCGTAATCGTGACCGAAAGCACCACATCTTTCGATTGCCCCTGGCCCCGACGTGGAGCAAAGTTTGTCCATCCGTGCGATGAGGCGCGCCTTCGCCGCGTATGTCCCGTCCACGCATGAACACAAAGCCGGGGAATGCGCATCGAAAGGTTTCACCACAGTGAGTGCCTCCACGATCAGCACCAATCAGCCGTCCGACCAGGTCGACGACGGTTTTCGACCGGGACTGGAAGGCGTCGTCGCCTTCCGGACCGAAATCGCCGAGCCCGACCGTGACGGTGGCGCGCTGCGCTATCGCGGTGTCGACATCGAGGACCTCGCCGGCAAGGTGACCTTCGGTGACGTCTGGGGCCTTCTCGTCGACAGCCGGTTCGGCCACGGGCTACCGCCCGCCGAACCGTTCCCACTGCCGGTGCACACCGGCGACGTCCGGGTCGACGTCCAGGCCGCGCTGGCCATGCTGGCCCCCATCTGGGGTTACCGGCCGCTGCTCGACATCAGCGACGAAGAGGCCCGTGACCAGCTGGCCCGCGCGTCGGTGATGGCGCTTTCCTACGTCGCGCAGTCCGCGCGCGGCATCGGGCAGCCCGCCGTCCCCCAGACCCGGGTCGACGAGGCGCGGTCGATCACCGAGCGGTTCATGGTCCGCTGGCGCGGCGAGCCCGACCCGGCCCACGTCAAGGCCATCGACGCCTACTGGGTCTCGGCCGCCGAGCACGGTCTCAACGCTTCGACCTTCACCGCCCGGGTCATCGCCTCGACCGGCGCCGACGTCGCCGCGGCGATGTCCGGTGCGATCGGCGCCATGTCCGGCCCGCTGCACGGCGGCGCGCCGGCTCGGGTGCTGCCGATGATCGAAGAGGTCGAGAAGACCGGCGACGCGGTGAGCCTGGTCAAGGGCATCCTGGACCGCAAGGAACGGATGATGGGCTTCGGGCACCGCGTGTACCGCGCGGAGGACCCGCGGGCGCGCGTCCTGCGCCGCACCTGCCAGGAGCTCGGCGCGGCCCGCTACGAGGCGGCCGCCGAGCTGGAGCAGGTGGCGCTGAAGGAGCTGCGCGAGCGGCGTCCGGACCACCCGATCGAGACCAATGTCGAGTTCTGGGCGGCCGTGATCCTGGACTTCGCCCAGGTGCCGCCGCACATGATGCCCGCGATGTTCAGCTCGGCGCGCACCGCCGGCTGGGCGGCGCACATCCTGGAGCAGAAGAAGACCGGGCGTCTCGTGCGTCCCTCGGCCAAGTACGTCGGGCCGGAGCCGCGTAAGCCGGAAGACGTCGAAGGCTGGGACCTGGTCACCAAGCAGGCCTAGCGCGTGAGATGAAGGGGCCTTTCATAGCAAATTTTGCTATGAAAGGCCCCTTCATTGCAGCTGCGGGACCGAAGAATCGTGGGCCGCGGTCGCCGAGAGCATGGCCGTCAGCTGGTCGACCAGCCAGCTGTCGAGAACCTCGCGCGGCACCGAGCGTTCCTGCAGCCAGCTCAGCAGGGCGCCCTCGACGACGGCGGTCCAGCAGCGCAAGGTCAGCAGCAGCATCGGCGACGGCTCCGGCACCACCAGCGCGCCGAGGATGAGCTCGACGGCACGGTTGCGGACCTCGTCGATCGCCGCGTCCGTCTCCGAGGTCGCGATCACCGAACCGCTGCGCAACAGCGCGACGTACCCAGCGCGGTAGTGGTCGGCGACGTCGATCAGCCCGCGGACGGCGGCCCGCAGCCGCGTTTCGGGCGGGCCTTCCTCCAGACCGGCAAGACCGTCGATGAGCCCTTCGGTGACCGTCTTCAACGCCTCGACCTGCAGTTCCCGCAGGCTCGAAAAGTACCGATAGAACAGCGGCCGCGAAACCTCGGCGCGGGCGATGATGTCGTCGACCGTGACGAGTTCGGGCGCGCGCGAGCCGAACAGGTCCAGCGCGGCGCGGATCAGGTCCTCGCGGCGCGCCTGGGGCGACATCCGGCGAGGCCGTCTGGCGGAGGTCACGGGGTGAGGTCCAGCTTCGCCGCGGCCCGCAGCAGGCCGGGGGTGAGCCGCGAGAGCACGAGCGCGGCCTTGGCCTCCGGTGTGGACGGCTGGATCGCCTTGTCCTTCTCGACCGCTCGCAGGATGTCGCGGGCGACCCCCTCCGGGCCGAAGCCGCGTTTCGCGTACAGCTTGCTGCTCGACTTCTGGCGCCGCTTCTGCTCGACGTCGTCGACGCCGACGAACCGGGTGGTGCTGGTGATGTTGGTGTTCACGATGCCGGGGCAGATCGCGGTCACGCCGATGTTCTCGGCGGCGAGCTCCGCGCGCAGGCACACGCTCAGGGTCAGCACGGCGGATTTCGTGGTGGCGTAGGCGGAAAGGATCTTCGACGGCAGGTACGCGGCGGCCGAGGCGACGTTGACGATCTGGCCGCCTTCGGCCCGCTCGCGCATCTGCTCGGCGAAGACGCGGCAGCCGTGGATGACGCCCCACAGGTTCACGTCGATGAGCCGTTCCCAGTCCTTGACCGTCGTGTCGAGGAACGGGCCGGACAGGCCGATCCCCGCGTTGTTGATGACGATGTCCGGGACGCCGAACTCTTCCTTGACCTGCTGGGCGAACTTCTCGACAGCTTCGGCGTCGGAGGAGTCCACTGTGTACTCGCCGACGGTGACACCCTTGTCCCGCAGGAGTTTCGCGGTGTCCGCGGCGGCCGAGCCGTTGATGTCGGTGATGACGAGGTCGGCACCCCTGTCCGCGAACGCGAGCGCCGTCGCGCGGCCGATCCCGCTGCCGGCACCGGTGATCAGGACGAGCTTGTGCGCGAATCCGCCCTCGCGGGCCTGCTTGAGCGCACGGCTCTCGCCACCGCCTTCGACGTGGTCGATCAGCTCGGCGGTGGCGCGGGCGATCACTTGAGGCTTCTCGCGGACCACCCAGTGCGTGCCGACGATCCGGCGGACACGGAGATCCGGCGCCCAGCGCTCGATCTCGGTCTGCAGCGGCGTGGTGACGAACTTGTCGCCGGTGGGCGCGAGCACCTGGACCGGGATTTCGGCACTGCGCGGCTTCGGCCGGGAGAGGCGGGTGAACATGTTGGCGCGGTAGAGGTTGAGCCCGTAAAGTCCGTCCGAAGTGGACGGTGCGGCGGCAGCCGGGTCCATCCGGCCGATCAGCGCGCCCATCGCCCCGGTGCGCCACAACAGCTGTGGGATCAGGGGGAGCTGGAAGCCGAGGATGTAGGTCGAGTGCGCCCACTGGACGAGCGCGTTCTTGAGCCGTTTCGGGCTCGGGCGCACCTGCGCGCGGAACCAGGCTCCCGCGTGGTCGAGACTCGGCCCGGAGATCGACGTGAACGACGCGAGCCGTCCGCGCAGCCTGTCCCCGGTGACCGAATGCCAGGTCTGGATGGAGCCCCAGTCATGCGCGAGGAGGTGGACCTTGCCCTCGGGCTGGACCTCGTCGACGACCGCGGCGAGGTCGTCGGACAGCTGGTCCAGCTTGTAGGACGCACGTCCCGAAAGCTTGTCCGAGCGGCCCGCGCCGCGGACGTCGTAGACGACGACCCGGTAGCGGCTCTCCAGCAGGGCGGCGACGCCGTCCCACATGGAGCCGTTGTCCGGGTAACCGTGGACGAGCACCACCGTGGGCGCGTCGTCGACACCGGTCACCCGGACCGAGAGGCGGACACCGTCGCTGGCCGTCACCCACGTATGAGACATAATGTCATGTTAGACAACCTGTCAATAAGGCCGCTTTTTCAGCAACGCGCGGCCGGCCGTCCACCCGGTGTCGATCACGAGGACGAAAGTCCAGATCCGGCCGAGGTTCAACAGCCAGTGACCACTCGAGTTCCAGTACCAGTCGGCGTCGTGCGCTCCGCCGAACAGAGCTTCGACGGGCCAGCTGTAACCGGCCATCGCCAGCGCCCCCTGCGCGAGGACGTACACCGCGACGTGGATCGCCCGGTTCCGGAGCGGGTTCGCGCGCTTGTTCGCCTCCGTCGTCACCGATTCGGCCCCTTGTGGACTCTCCTCGATCATGCCGGAAGCCGGGTTTTCCTTTTGTGACGCCGTTTTTCGTGGTTCCACGGGAAACTCCGCAACTCCGACACGCCGTACGGCACCACGAACCACGAACGATCCGAAGATCAAGAGCGCCGCCGCGCCGAAGCAGGCGACGCGCCAACCGGCGTCCGAGCCGTAGAGCTGCCCTGCCAGGAACGCCCCGATCGTCGCTCCGAGTAACGCCGCGCTCTCGTAGATCCCCATCGCCCGGCCGAGGCTCAACCCGGCCGCCTCCGCGACCACCGCCTGCTCCACCGGGATGGCCGCCGCGAACGCCGCCGCGGACAGGACCCACATGACCGCGAGCACCGCCGGACTCGGCGCGAAGGACAGGCCGGCGGCGAAGATCGCGCTCGCCAGCATCGCCAGCGAGAGCACCCGCGTCCGGCCGGCCCTGCGGACGAAGCCGTGGAGGTAGTCCGGCAGCAGGCTGTACACGATGAACCCGGGGATGAAGACGGCGGCGATCTCACCCAGTTGCAGCTGATGCCCGCGTTGGAGGTGCATCAGGAGCAACAGGGCGACCCCGGCCTCGGCCATCGCGGTCAACGCGACGAGCGCGAGCATCGGGCGCATCCGTTTGCCCAGTTGGAGAACCCGTGGCGCGCCTTCCTCGCGTACCGGCGCGGACCTCGCGCTCGGCAAGACCACCGCGGCCACCGCGCAGGCCGCGGCGCCGAGCCAGAACACGCCCCGGTAGTCGATCCAGGCGATCGCGGTCAGCGCGACCACGAACGCGATCCACGTGCCGCCGCCCTCGGCCGCGAACAGCTTGCCGAACGCGCCGTCGTCGCTCGCGAGCCCCTCCCCCACCCTGGCCCGCAACGCGACCCAGAAGAGCGCACCGCCCGCGCCGCCGAGAACCGCGGCCAGATACGCGACCCCGATGCCCGGCGTCACCGCGTAGACCACAAAGGACAGTCCATAGAGGACCGCACCGGCCCCCGCGATCCTTCCCCGGTCGAACCGGTCCGCGAGCGAGCCCGCGATCGGCCGGACCACGAACGACACCAACGTCTCCAACGCCGTCAGCGCCCCGACCTCGGCGGCCGACGCGCCGAGCTGGCTCCCCACCCACAGCGGCAGGAGGAAATCGAGGACCTCCGCCGGCCCCTTGGTCAGCGCGGCGGCGAGCCGGTTCTCCTCCGCACGCCGGTCTCGCACGACTTCGTCCACCCCGGCACCCCCTTTTTCGGATACGAACGTATTCTAAAGAGGGCGTGTGGACAAGGAGTCGACGGGTGACACGAGGCGCCGCCAGGATCGGGTCGTGAGTGCCTTGTGTCGTTCTAACGACACTTACCACTCACGAGGCCTGGACCTGCTCGGTTCCGGTCCTTCACGCGCAGCCTTCGTGACTGCGGGGGCGGGTGTGGCGATCCGCAAGTCCGCGAAGGGAGCTTTCCCCGCGTCCGATGCGGCGAAAGTCCCCTTCAGCCCCGCCCACCAAGCCGACCCGACCAGCGGAGAGGAAGATGCGGCCGTGCCGAAGATCGTGGACCGCGCCGAACGCCGCCGGGAGATCGCCGGCGCCCTCCTGCGCATCGTCGCGCGCGACGGCGTCGAGGCTGTGAGCGTGCGTTCGGTCGCCGCGGAAGCAGGCGTCTCCGGTGGCGCGGTGCAGAAGTACTTCTCCACCAAGGAGGACCTGTTCCGCTTCGCCCTCGACATGACGAGCGAGTTCCTGGAGCAGCGCTGGAACACCCTCGATCAGTCCGGGAACCTCCTGGACCTGCTGCTGCGACTGCTCGTCGAAGCGATGCCGCTCGACGAGCAGCGTCGCGCGGAGGTGATCGTCATCAACGCCTTCACCGCCCGCGCCGCCGTCCGGCCGCCGTGGGCCGAGTTCATCCGCACCGGCTACGACGAGCTGGCGCAGATCACGACGCAGTACGATGCTGTTGGTTTATTCGGGGTGGTGGCGTCTACGCTGGTCAGGGTCTTGTGATGATCGCGGATCTGTGGAGTGTGGCTGCTGATGTCGTTGAAGCCGGTG
>NZ_JBHRWK010000033.1:0-39197 GCF_042647925.1 Amycolatopsis speibonae | reverse complement strand
CACTCAAAGGAACCTCTCACGAGGTTACATATACATAAGCTCTACTGGCTTAGTTCACTAGCACACTGTTGAGTTCTCAAGCAACACACCCCAGATCGCACCACCGTCAAGCGGCCTTATCCGAAGCAGTTATTTCTAGCAGGTTTTGGTGAGACACCCACTCAATCACTCTCGGGATTTTACTCCGAGGTGAGAGCTTGGTTCGCGTCTCTGTTTTTCTCTCTGCCACCCGGTTTCCCTGGCGACTTGGAGAACTTTACATGGCCGGAAACCCCCGAAAACAGGGGGGTACCTTAACGACATTCCCGCAGGTCAGAGCCCGGAAACGGGCTCCGGCCCGACGATCACGCGGTGATCGATCCGGGAGACCCCAGGTGAACGACCTGGCAAGAACATTGCTCCGAGTACATTGCACCGTATTGAACTCCTTGATTGCTCCGATTAGCTTCAGGCCCATGAGCACTGCGGAACTCGACGGCATCTCCGTCGCTTACGACGACCTCGGCACCGGGTTGCCCGTCGTCCTCGTCCACGGCCACCCCTTCAACCGTTCGATGTGGCGCCCCCAGGCCGAGCGCTTCAGCCGGGAGGGCTATCGGGTCATCACCGCGGACCTTCGCGGGTACGGCGAGACCCCCAAACCGCCACACGAGGTGAAGACGGGACTCGATGTCTTCGCCAAGGACATCGCCCGCCTCGCGGATCGTCTCGGCCTCGGGCGCTTCGTGCTCGGTGGCCTCTCCATGGGCGGGCAGATCGTCATGGAGTTCCACCGGACCTACCCCGAGCGCGTCGCCGGCCTCCTGCTCGCCGACACCTCTCCCCAAGAAGAGACCGAGGACGGCAAGCGCGTCCGCAACGAGACGGCCGACCGGGTCCTCGCCGAGGGCATCGGCTGGTACGCCGACGAGGTGCTGACGAAGATGGTCGCGCCGGAGAACGTCCGCACGATGCCGGACGTGGCGGCGCACGTCTTACAGATGATGCGTACGACGCCCAAGGAAGGAGCGGCGGCGGCCCTTAGAGGACGGGCCGAGCGTCCGGACTACCGGGAGAGCCTCACCCGCGTGCGGGTGCCGAGCCTGGTCGTCGTCGGGACCGAGGACGAGTTCACGCCGGTCGCGGACGCCGAACTCATGCACGAGCTCATCCCCGGCTCCACCCTGGCGGTGATCGAGGGCGCCGCCCACATGCCTAACCTGGAGCGCGAGGCCGAGTTCAACGACGTGTTCGCACGGTTCTTGAAAGAGACAAACTGATGCCCCAGAAGACCGTTTTCGTGACCGGTGCCAGCGCCGGGTTCGGCGTCGAGATCGTCCGCCGGTTCGCCGCCGACGGTGCCAAGGTCGTCGCGGCAGCGCGCAGCAAGGACCGGCTCGACAAGCTGGCCGACGAGCTGGGTGAGAACGTCCTGCCGTTCGAGCTGGACGTGCGGGACGCCGAGGCGGTGGCCGCGCTCCCCGGCACGCTGCCCGCCGAGTTCGCCGAGGTCGACCTGCTGGTCAACAACGCGGGCCTCGCGAAGGGGCTCGAGCCCGCCCAGCGAGCGAAGCTCGACGACTGGGACCAGATGATCGACACGAACATCAAGGGGCTCGCGCACCTCACCCGCGCGCTGCTGCCCGGCATGGTGGAACGCGGCCGCGGGCACGTGATCAACATCGGCTCGGTCGCGGGCACCTACGCCTACCCCGGCGGCAACGCCTACGGCGCGACCAAGGCGTTCGTGCACCAGTTCAGCCTGAACCTGCGCGCGGACCTGCAGGGCACCGGCGTCCGGGTGACCAACGTCGAGCCGGGCCTGGTCGGCGGGACGGAGTTCTCGGTCGTCCGGTTCGAGGGTGATCAGAGCAAGGCCGACAACGTCTACAAGGGCACGACGCCGCTGACGGCCGCCGACGTGGCCGAGTCCGTCTTCTGGGCGGCTTCGCAGCCGGAGCACGTGAACATCAACGTCATCGAGCTGATGCCGGTGGTGCAGAGCTTCTCCGCGCTGCATATCCATCGAGAGAGCTGAGCCCGAAGAGGTCGAAGAGTGCCTGCTGTTCCGGGCTCCGCTCGGTCAGCAGGCGCCGCGTCCGCGGGCGGCCGCCGGTGGACGGGTAGCGCAACACCGTCTCCCCTATCCCCGCGAGGCTGTCCATCAGTTCACGGACCGACAGGTTCATCCCGGCGCGGTCGGCCTCGCGCCGCATGAGGTGCGTGACCGTCGACGCGAGCACCGTGACCAGCGTGTGCACCGCGATCCGGTGCGGGGTCCAGTCCCAGCGCGGGGCCGGGCCGGCGACGGCGGGGCCGGTCAGCCAGCGGAACGTCGAGTCGAGGTGCGTCCGCGCCCGATACGCCGTGACGACCTCGGACACGGGCCAGTCGTGGTCGGTGACCAGTACCTGTTTGCCGAAGAACTCGTCGTGCAGCCGCGACACGGCGGCGGCGTCGACCTTCCAGGTCAGGCGGATCTCCCCCGGCCTGGTGCCCGCGAGCGAAGGCGAGAGCACCCGTTCGACGCGGCGGCCGCGCGTGATCCGCGCGATCTCGGCGTTCACCTGGCCGCGGTCGCCTCGGTAGGTGCCCGAGGCCAGCGCGGCGTCGAGGCCGGCGAGTTCGCGGGTCGCGGTGCCCAGTTCCTCACCGAAAGCGCGGGCCTGCGCGTTGTGCAGGGTGTCCGAATGGGTCAGGATCACGCGCCGCCGCACGCCCGCGACCACGGCTCGGGTGTCGAAGGCGGTGAGCCCGGCGAAGCGCTCCGGGTCGACGGGCCTGCGCGCGGACGCCGGTTTCGCCAGCAGGTCCGGGTGTTCCGAAAGCGGCAACGCGCCGACGAAATGCCGTCCGAGGTCCAGTTGCGCGGCCTGGCCCGCGGCGAACACCAAGGTGACGTCGTTGGCGGGAGACAGCGAGCGGAGGTCGTCGGCGAGCGCGGCGAACGGCGGCGCCCCTTCCCTCGGATAGATGTGCGACGCCAGAGGGATCGCGCCGTCCTTGGTCACGACCAGGCCGAGCCCGGCGAGTTCGCAGCGGCAGGGATCGGCCGTGGTGAAGGTGGCGAACTGCGGGACGTCGACGGCGAGCGCGGCGTTCCCCGTCCCCAGCCAGGAGAGCACGGCGTCGGCGACGGTGGTCTCGATCCGTGCGATCCGATCCGGGGTGAGCCGTTGCAGCGCTCGCCAGTGATTCGCCAGGTCGGCTTTGAGGAACTCACGCGCGACGCCGTCGCGCCACCAGTCGGCCAACTGCGTTTCCGGCGCTGTCGCCCGGTGCAGGACGGCGAGTGCGAGATGCGTCCCCAGGGTGGTCGCGGCGCGCTGGGCTCCGACGGCGTCGTCGACCCGGCGCACGAAGTCGAGCCGTCGCAGAGTGGCCCAGACGGCCGCGACGTCACCGAAGGTCCTGTGCCGCGCTTCGCCGGGCGCGGAGACGTCGCCGTCCATCGCGCGCCCGATCTCCTCGGCGGTGCCGAGGTAGCGCTGCGACACCACCCTTGGCTCGCCGTCGACCCGGGCGGAGGTGACGAGGTAGTAGTACGTCCGCCCGCCGACCTTCTTGCCGATCACCGAAGCCACCCTTTAGGTAATACACTCCGGCCCCCTGATCGGCAACCAAGATCGCGCTCTGACCAGGGCAAACGGTGAGCTTACCCACGTGGGTGACACGGTGGCGGGATGCGCACTGGCAGCTGGAGCGAGTCCGGCCATAGCGTGCGGGAATGGCATCCCCTGCTGACGCGACCGCCCCCACCACCTCGGCGATGCGCCGTGCGCTCGCCAGGGCCCGCGACGGGAAGACCCTCGACCTCACCGAGGCCTCGATCCTGCTCCAGGCTCGCGGCGACGATCTCAAGACGCTGTCCGACCACGCCTCCCGCGTCCGCGACGCCGGACTCGTCGCGGCGGGCCGCCCGGGTGTGGTCACCTACAGCCGTTCGGTGTTCATCCCGCTGACCCGGCTGTGCCGGGACCGCTGTGGCTACTGCACTTTCGCGACCGTCCCCGGCCGCGTCGAATCGCCGTTCCTCTCCCCCGACGAGGTCCTCGACATCGCGCGCAAGGGCGCCGCGATGGGCGTCAAGGAAGCGCTGTTCACCCTCGGCGACCGTCCTGAGGACCGCTGGACGGCGGCGAAGGACTGGCTCGACGCGCACGGCTACGACGACACGCTGTCCTACGTCCGCGCGATGGCGATCCGGGTCCTCGAAGAGACCGGCGTGCTGCCGCATCTCAACCCGGGCGTGCTGACCTGGCAGGACTTCCAGCGGCTCAAGCCGGTTTCGGCGTCGATGGGCATGATGCTGGAGACGACGGCGAAGCGGCTCTACACCGAGAAGGGCGGCCCTCACTACGGCTCGCCTGATAAGGATCCCGACGTCCGCCTGCGGGTCCTCGAGGACGCCGGCCGCAGTTCGGTGCCGTTCACGACGGGCATCCTGATCGGCATCGGCGAGAACTTCGAGGAACGCGCCGACGCGCTGTTCGCCATCCGCAAGGTCGCGAAGACCTACGGCGGCATCCAGGAAGTCATCGTGCAGAACTTCCGCGCGAAGCCGGACACGAAGATGCGCGCGACCCCGGACGCCGACCTCGAAGAACTCGCCGCGACCATCGCCGTCGCGCGGCTGGTGCTCGGGCCGCGGATGCGCATCCAGGCACCGCCGAACCTGATCGGCCAGCAGTACGAACTGATGCTGAACGCCGGCATCGACGACTGGGGCGGCGTCTCCCCGCTGACCCCGGACCACGTGAACCCCGAACGCGCGTGGCCGCAGATCGACGAACTCAAGCGCCGTACCGAGGCGCTCGGCTTCACCGTGCGCGAGCGGCTGCCGATCTACCCGGAGTACGTCAAGACCGGCGAGCCGTGGCTGGACCCGCGGATGAACGCGCACCTCGCGCCGCTCACCGACGCCGAGACCGGGCTCGCGATCGAAGAGGCCATCCCGGTGGGCATCCCGTGGCAGGAGCCGGACGGCGGCTGGAAGGAGGCCGGGCGTACCGATCTGCACGTCGAGGTCGACACCGTCGGCCGGACCGAGGACCGCCGCAGTGACTTCGACTCGGTCTACGGCGACTGGGCAGAGATCAAGGGCAACATCAAGACCGCGCCGCAGCGGTTCGACACCGACATCCGGGATGCCTTGCGCAGCGCGGAAAAGAACCCCGCCGGGCTTTCGGACGACGAGGCTCTGGCGCTGCTGCACGCTGACGGGCCGGAGCTCGACGCGTTCACCAAGATCGCCGACGACCTGCGTCGCGAGGTGAACGGCGACGACGTCACCTTCGTCGTCACGCGGAACATCAACTTCACCAACGTCTGCTACACCGGCTGCCGCTTCTGCGCGTTCGCCCAGCGGCGCACCGACGCCGACGCGTACACGCTCTCGCTGGAGCAGGTCGGCGACCGGGTCGACGAGGCGTGGGCCGCGGGCGCGACCGAGATCTGCATGCAGGGCGGCATCCACCCGGATCTGCCGGGCACCGCGTACTTCGACCTCGCGGCCGAGGTCAAACGGCGTCAGCCGGACATCCACCTGCACTCGTACAGCCCGATGGAGGTCGTCAACGGCGCTTCGCGGACGAACCTCTCGATCGAAGACTGGCTGGCTCAGGCGAAGGCGTCCGGGGTCGACTCGCTGCCGGGGACGGCCGCGGAGATCCTCGACGACGACGTCCGCTGGGTGCTGACGAAGGGCAAGCTGCCGACGTCGGAGTGGATCAACGTCGTCACCACCGCGCACAAACTCGGCATCACGACGACCTCGACGATGATGTACGGCCACGTCGACACCCCGTCGCACTGGGTCGGGCACCTGAAACTGCTGGCGAAACTGCAGCGGGAAGGCCTGGAGCGCAACGGGCGGCGCGGGTTCAGCGAGTTCGTGCTGCTGCCGTTCATCCACCAGAGTTCGCCGATCTACCTCGCCGGGCTGGCCAGGGCGGGTACGACGCTGCGCGAGAACCGCGCGGTGCACGCGCTGTCCCGGCTGCTGCTGCACGGGATGATCGACAACATCCAGAGCTCGTGGGTGAAACTCGGTGAAGAAGGCAGCCGCGCGGTGCTCCAGGGCGGGGTCAACGACATCGGCGGCACGCTGATGGAGGAGACGATCAGCCGGATGGCGGGGGCTGCCAACGGGTCGTACAAGACGATCAGCGACATGCGCTCGATGGTCGAGCCGCTGGGCCGTCCGCTGCGGCAGCGGACCACCGAGTACGGCACGCCGACAGCGGAGCGGATCGCGGCGGCGCAGGCGTCCGACGGCGTCGCGACCGCTGTCCGGCGGCCGCTGTTGCCGCTTGTCACCAGCTGACGAAAAGTTCCTGACGGCCCCCTGACTCGCGTACGGCGCGGGACAGGGGGCCGTCACGTTCCGTGTGTCACCGCTCACAAGGCGCGGGGGCTCCGGGCGTCTTCTGTGCTAAACCCGAGAATCACTTCCGGGCAGCCGAGAGGACGTCGATGACCGCGAGCGCAGTCCAAGTTGCCGACACCGCCCGCTATCCGCTCTCCGAACCGGGAAGCCCGGCCTGGCGCGAGATCGTTTCCCGGACCCGCGCCGAACTGCGGGAAACGGGCTGCAGTGTGCTGGCCGACTTCATCCGTCCGGAGTTGCGAGACGTCCTTCGCCACGAAGGCGCGAAGATCGCTCCAGAGGCGTACGCGAAGGTCGAACGCGTCAACGCCTACAACATCGCCATCGACACTCCGCTCCCGGAGAACCACCCCGGCCGCACGATCATGGAACGCGGCAACTCCTTCGTGGCGCGCGACCGGATCCCGGCGACCGCGGTCATCCAGCAGCTGTACACCAGCCCCGAGTTCCAGCGGTTCGTCGCCGACTGCTTCGAACTCCCCGCGCTCCACGAACTCGCCGATCCGCTGTCCGGGCTGGTGCTCAACGTGATCGAACCGGGCCGCTCGCATCCGTGGCATTTCGACACCAACTCCTACACCGTCAGCATGCTCACGCAGGAGGCGGCTGACGGCGGTGTCTTCGAATATTGTCCGAACATCCGCTCCGAGGCGGCGGAGAACTTCGACGACGTCCGTGCCGTCCTGGCGGGCGAAGGTAATCACCTGATCCGACGCCTCACTCTGCGTCCTGGCGATCTTCAGCTGTTTCGCGGACGCTTCGCACTGCACCGCGTGAGTAGTGTTCAGGGGGCAGTCGCCCGCCATTCCGCGATCTTCGCGTACAGCGAGCGTCCTGGGGTCATCGGCAGTCCGGAACGGACGAGACAGCTGTTCGGCCGGGTCCTGCCGGAACACGTCGCTTCGGCGGCCGTCCGGGGCGATCAGCTGCTCGACTAAGTCAGGAGCCTGGCCCGTGCCTTTGGATTCGACCGGCAAGATCTCTTTCGACGACATCTACACCGAGCCCGATCCCCGTGCCTTCTTCGGCACTTTGCGCAGACTGGACTACGACATCCCCCAGCAGGCCAAGGCCTACTTCGCGAAACTGATCGACGAGTACCGCTCGGAGCGGGACGCCAAGATCCCGACGGTGCTCGACCTCGGTTGTTCCTACGGTGTCAACGCGGTGATGCACCGCTGTGACACCACAATGGAGCGGTTGTACGACCACTACGCGTCCGCCGGGTCGCTGAGCAGGGACGATCTGATCGCGCGTGATCGCCGGATGGTCGAGAGGCTCGCCATCGCCGACGAAGTCCGCTTCATCGGCCTCGACTCCTCCGCGCCTGCCTTGGACTACGCGCTCGCCGCCGGGTTCATCGACGAGGCGATCCACGCGGATCTGGAGAACGAAGACCCGACGGAGGCGCAGCGCGCACTGCTGGCCGACGTCGACATCGTCATCTCGACCGGCTGCGTCGGCTACGTCACCGAGAAGACCCTCGTCCGGATCGCGCGGGAAAACCGGCCGTGGATGGCGCATTTCGTACTGCGGATGTTCTCCTACGGCCCGGTCGCCGACAGCCTCGGCGAACTGGACTACGACACGGCCGGGATCGACGGCGTCTTCCGGCAGCGGATGTTCGCTTCGGAAGAGGAGCAGACCCAGATCCTGGACAATCTGTCCGTCGCGGGTGTCGACCCGCGTGGGCTGGAGGCCGACGGCCGGCTGTACGCGCGGTTGTTCGTCTCCCGCCCGAACGGCGCGGCGGGCGGGCTCGCCTCCGCGCTGAACGCCCTTCCCCTTCGAGATCAAGGATGATCGTGAGCAGTCCGGAACTGTCCACCCGCACGTTCGGCAACGAGGGCGTCCTGCCGCGGGTCCCCGTCCCCAGCCTGGAGGACACCTGCCGCCGGTTCCTCGAGTGGTGCTCGCCGCTGCTCACCCCCGGTGAGCTCGCGGAGACCGAAGGCGCCGTCGCCGAGTTCCTCGCGGAAGGAAGCCCGGCGCACGAACTGCAGGGCACGCTGGAGACCTACGAAGGCCGCGAAGGCGTCGACAGCTGGCTCGACACCTTCTGGCCGTATCGCTATCTCGGCCGCCGCGACCGGATCGCGCTCAACGCGAACTTCTTCTTCCTGTTCACCGAATCCCCGCTCGGGCAGCTGGAGCGCGCGGCCGAACTGGCCGCGTCGGCGGTGGACTACAAGCTGAAGCTCGACGAGGAACTGGTGCCGCCGATCGTGCTGCGCGGGCAGCCGCAGTCGATGGTGCAGCACAAGTACCTGTTCTCGGCGACGCGGATCCCCGGCGCCGCGCAGGACACCGCGCGCACGCCGTACCGCGAGGACTGGCCGGGTCCGTCGAGGGCGCGGCACGTCGTGGTCTTCCACCGCGACACCCCGTTCCGGATGGACGTGATCGCGCCGGACGGGCGGCCGTACTCCCCCGATCAGCTGGTCGCGGGGCTGCAGGCGATCGTGAAGTCGGGAAACTTCGTCGAGGATCCGGAGACCGCCGCCGGGCATTTCACCACCAAGGCCAGGGCGGAGTGGGCGGCGACGCGTGAGGCGTTGCTGGCCGCCGGGAACGCGTCCGCGCTCGACGACATCGAGACGGCGTTGTTCTGCCTGTGCCTGGAGGACTTCACCCCGGCGGACACGCAGGAAGCGTGCGACAAGCTGCTGCACGGCGACAGCGGCAACCGCTGGTTCGACAAGGCCGTCTCGCTGATCGTGTTCGAGGACGGCACGGCGGGGATCAACGTCGAGCACTGCGAACTGGACGGGACCACGATCCTCGGGTTCACCGACGCGCTGCTCAGCGGAACGCGGCTGGAGCGGGCGCCCGCCGACGGCGTCCCGGCGTCCGAGGTCATCGAGTTCGTCTTGGGTGACGCCCTTCGCGAAGACGCCCGTGCCGCGGCAGCGTCCTTCGCCGCCTACGCAGACGCGACCGCTACGAAGACGGTGTCCTTCACCGACTTCGGCGCGAAGCGGGCGAAGGAGCTGGGGATGTCCCCCGACGGCTTCGCGCAAATGGCGTACCAGCTCGCGCACAAGCGCGCGAAGGGCATCACCGGCGCGACGTACGAATCGATCGCGACGCGGCAGTACCTGAACGGGCGCACCGAAGCGATGCGAGTGGTGACACCCGAGGTGCTGTGGTTCGTGCAGGTGATGAACGATCCGGACGCCGACCGGCAGACGCGCCAGGCGGCTTTCCGCGCGGCGGCCGCGAAGCACGTCACGCGGGCGAAGGAGTGCCAGGCGGGCGACGCGCCGGAGCAGCACCTGTGGGAGCTGCAGCTGATCCAGAAGCGGCGCGGCGTCGAGGATTCCCCGGCGCTGTACTCGTCGCCGGGCTGGCTGAAGATGCGCAACGACTACCTGAGCACCAGCTCGGCGCCGTCGGTGAACATCCGGTACTTCGGCTTCGGGTCGACCAGCCCGCAGTGCATCGGGATCGCGTACGTGCTGCTGCCGGACTCGTTGAATCTGTACCTGTGCACGCCGAAGCACGTGGCGCACGAGATGGAGCTGTTCGCGGCGGAACTCGCGACGGCCGTGGTGGAACTGCAGGAGTTGCTGGCTTAGAAACCGCCGCCCGCGCGGGTCGATAGGATGCGCGGGTGCTGGGGAAAGCGATCTTGACAGCGACGGCGACGGCGTTGGTGGTGGCGGGGTGCAGCGCGCCTCCGCCACCACCGCCGCCGCCGGTCCCGACGGTCCACACTCCCGTGCCGGGCGAAGTCGAACCGGCGGGCTGCCTCGGCACCGGGGTCACGGTGAAATCCGGGCCGGTCGAGGTCGCGCTGGGTCATCGCGCGGTCGTGCTGACGTTGACCAACTGCGGGACGACCGCACGCACGCTCACCGGCTATCCCGAAGTCCGCTTGCTGGACAAGGAAAAGCAGCCGATGACCGTCGAGGTCGAGCACGGGACCTCGTACATGGCGATCGACCCCGGCGTCAGCCCGCAGACGGTCGAGCCCGGCGGGACGCTGCTGTCGGTCGTCTCGTGGTCGAACACCGTCACCGTGGGTTCCCCGGAAGCGGGCGCCTATGTGACCGTCGCGGCCGCACAGGGTGACCCGGAGCAGCGGATCACGGTCGACACCGACCTCGGGACCACGGGCAAGCTGACGCTGACGGCCTGGAACACCCAGCTCAAGCACTGAGGTCGGACACAGTCGTCAGAGCAGCATCCCCTCGAGGAAGTCCGGCGCCGACACGATCACGAGCCCGAGAAGTCCCAGCGGTACCGTGACGAAGGCGACGTGGGCGGCCTGCTTGGGCGAGCGGATTCCCCGCCAGGCCACGAACACGATCGCGATCACTGTCGCGACCGCCAGGATTCCGGTATCGGAGCGATCAGACCGCCGGACGAAGTCGGCGACCAGCAGGCCCACGACCGCCGCGGTCGCCACGGTGCCGCGCCGGTCGAGGCATCCCGGGGACGACCGCGACGATCAGCACGATCCAGATGGTGAAGCTGTGCGCCAGTGGCCGCAACAGGTCGCTGTAGTAGTAGGCGTAGGCACCGACAGCGCCGGAAACCGCGCCGGCCGCGATCACCGCTACGTCGGAGACTCCGAAGTAGTCGGACGCGCGTTTCCCCGCAGGATCGTTCCCCACCTCGACCGACACGATTCCCCCTCGTTCGTGGATACGACAGTGAAACAGAGAACCGCGGTTTGTGACGAGACCGCACGGCTTCGCGACAGTTCCGCCCCGAGTCCGGGCGAGTGCGACAGAGCGCCCTTACGATCGGTGAGCCTTTCGATCTTGGGGGAACCATGCCGCGCATCCTGCTCGTGGAAGACGACGCCGCCCTGGCCGAAGCGCTCACACTCGCGCTGAAGGTCCTCGGTCACGACGTCGTCGTCGCGCCGACCGGGGAGCGGGCGCTGGAGGCGCTGTTCACCGACCGGCTCGACCTCGACTTCATCCTGCTCGACGTCATGTTGCCCGGGATGGACGGTTTCGAGGTGTGCCGCCGGATCCGGGCCCGCAGCCGGTTGCCGCTGGTCCTGCTGACCGCCCGCGGCGATCCGATCGACATCGTCGCCGGGCTGGAATGCGGCGCCGACGACTACGTGGTCAAACCCGCCGAGCCGCAGGTGATCGACGCGCGGATCAAGGCGATCGGGCGGCGCGCCGTCACCGCTCCCGGGCCGTCGGCCGGCCTGTTGCGGGTGGGACGGCTGGAGATCGACGCGGGCGCGATGAGCGTGACCCGCGACGGCGTCGAGCTGGCGCTGACCGCGACCGAGATCCGGCTGCTCGTCGAGTTCGCCGAACATCCGAACCAGGTGCTGAGCAGGCAGGCACTGCTGAAACGGGTCTGGGACTACGGCTACGTCGGCGACTCGCGGATCGTCGACGCGGCGGTCGCGCGGCTGCGGGCGAAGATCGAGGACGATCCGGCGAATCCCTTGGTGCTGAAGACCGTGCGCGGACTCGGCTACCGGCTGGTGAGCGCATGAGGTTCGGACTCCGCGCCAGGGTGATCGCGGCGGTCGTGTTGGTGACCACGACGGCGACGGCCGTCATGGCCTTCAGCGCGGCCAGGGTCCAGGAGGACGACGCGCTCGACAGGTTCACCGCCGCGGCGAAAACCTCGTTCGGCGCGATGTTCGGGCAGGCATGGCCCCATCTCGAACAGTTCATGACGGGCAACCCTCAGGCCTTGGACCTGTTCTCCCAGGGAATGGACAAGGCGGCGGTCGACTGGATGCTCGTCACGAGGTATCCCCAAATGACCAACGACGACTTCACGATGCCCAAAGGACCTCCCGAAGTCGTCAAGTCTTCGTCACAGAGCCTCGATTGGGCGACTGGCGCCGAGAACGCCGACCCTCCCGACAGAAAAGCTGCGCTTGAAGGCGTGAAGGACGTGGTGCTCCTGCGGACCCTAGGCCCCGGAAACCTCCTGTCGACGGTCACGATCGATCCGGCGACCGGCCGCAAGCTCCTCGTGGTGAGCGCGAACTTCGTCGCGTATTGGGTGGTGCAGTTCTTCGACCTCACGATGTTCGAACAGGATCTGGCGGCCCAGCGGTGGAAGCTGGTGTGGATCGCCCTCGGCGTCACCGTCCTCGGCGTGGCGGCCGCTGTCTTCGCGGCGGGCAGGATCCAGCGGCCGGTGCGCCGGGTCGCCTCCGCCGCCCGCGATCTGGGCGACGGCGCTTTCGACGTACGTGTCCCGGTCAAGGGCCGGGACGAACTCGCCGAGCTGGCCAAGTCGTTCAACACGATGGCCGATCGCGTCGGCACCTCGATCGAGGAGCTGCGCGCCAAGGACAGGCAGCAGCAGCGGTTCGTCGCCGACGTCGCCCATGACCTGCGGACCCCGCTCGCGTCGATGGTCGCCACTGTCGACACCCTCGACAGCGCGACTCCGGAGACCCGGACCCGGGCGACCGAACTGCTCGGCACGCAGACGCGGCGGATGGCGCGGCTCGTCGAGGATCTGCTGGAGATCTCGCGGTTCGACGCGGGTTCCGCGGACTTCCGCCCCGAACCGGTCGACCTGCCCGCGCTCGTCGAGGACGCGATCGAGACCGGCGTGCCGGAGACACCCGTCGAGGTGACGAGCACCGGCGACACGACCGTCGTGGGCGACCCGCGCCGCCTGCACACCATCGTCGTCAATCTGCTGGTCAACGCCGAACGGCACGGCCGGACCCCGATCACCGTGACGCTGACGGGCAGCGCCGAAGCCGTGCAGATCCGCGTCGCCGACTCCGGGCCGGGGATCTCCGAAGACCTGCTTCCGATCCTGTTCGACCGGTTCGTGCGGGGAGATCACGCGCGCCAGGCGACCGAGGGCAGCGGGCTGGGGCTGTCGATCGCCCGGGAGAACGTGCTGATCCACGGCGGCTCGCTCGACGCCCACAACGACCGCGGCGCCGTCTTCACCGTGCGTCTTCCACGGGAGTCACCAATGTGAGCCCACGCGGCGCGTAGCCGTCGAAGTACGGCATCGGGACGTGCGTGAGGATCAGGAACAACGCGGCCAGCACGGCGAACTGGCGTGCTTTCAGCTCGCGGTGGCCGAGCCAGAGCCACAGCACCACGAAGAAGTTGGTCACCAGCAGGAATCCCCAGCGGGCGTCGTCCCAGCCGCCGAACGCGAGCAGCGCCGGTGCCGCGATCGCCGCGACGGGCACCGCGGCCGCGAGTGTCGGGCGGTGCAGGTACAGGAAGCCGACGACCACCACGATCACGATCGGCAGCAGGTACAGCAGCACAGTGGTGATCGAGTACAGCTGCCAGCTCTCGGCCTGCGTGCGTCCGAACAGGGCCAGCGCGTCGGCACGGTAAGGGAAGTCCGTTGTGGACAGTGCCCGCCGGAGCCGGTCGACGGCGCCGGCGCTGACCGGCGGCAACGCGAGGATCACCGAACCGAGCAACGCGGCCGGGGCGAGCAGTGCGCACGCGCGCCGGAACGGAACCTTCCGCAGCAAGGCGAAACCGAACACCGGCAGTACGGTGAGCAGCGCGATTTCGTGCACCGTCACCGAAAGCGCCATCACCGCGCTCGCGAGCACCGGCCTGTTCCGGTGCACCGCCCACAGCGCGCCGGACAGCAGCAGGTACAGCGCTTGGTCGAGGTAACCGACCTCGTGGAACAGGTAGCCGCCGGTCGGCAGCAGGAGCCAGGCGACGATCAGCCACCGCCGGCTTTCGTTGCGGCTGCTGAAGAAGGCGAGTGTCACGACGGCCAGCACCGCGCCGAGGACGGCGAAACTCGCGACAGCGAAGACCGCGTAGTCGTGCCCGAACGGCTTCAGGAACGTGCCGACGAGGAAACGGCGGTGGAAACCGTCGGTCAGGGACACGGCCTGCAGGGTCGCCGCCCAGTCCCCCGGCAACCGGAACCCGGTGTATCCGGCGACGAGGACGGCGATCGCGAACAGCGCCGTGACGCTTCGCCGCGGAGTCGTCTTGGCGACGGGAGCCGGGGCCCGTTCGAGCAAGGTGGTCATGACGCCAAGCTAGGAACGGATCATGCGGCTCTCGTGATCGTCTCTCGACAGTTCCGCCACGGTTCCGTTACATGGTTGTCGAAATGAGGAAGGCCTGTTCGGAGCCGTCGACCACGAAAGCGGTCCGCGTCTTGGTGGTCGTGGGCAGCTCGCAGGAGAGCCACGCGACGCCGGACGGCAGGAGCGCCTTCAGCTGTTTCGGCGCCTCCGGGACGCCGACATGGCACTTGAGCGCGCTGATCATCTTCGACACGGCTTCGAGACGCAGCTTCACCACCGCGGACAGCTGGAGGTCGGACGGCCCGGGCGCCTCGATCCGACTGTTGGAGGTGCCCAGCCGCTCCTCGACCCAGGACGCTTCGACGATCTCGCCGACGTCCGGGAAGTCCTCGGTGACCGGTGCGGGATCGGTGCGGACGGCCATTTCTTCCGGCGGTGCCGGGTCACAGGCCGCGATCAGCATGATCGCGGCCGTGATCCCCAGCGTCTTCCCCATGGTGCGCATGGGGACATCTTGGCTCAGGCGGTGAGCTTCAGGATGTCGATTCCGCGAGTGTTGTCGGCGACGTAGACGTAACCCTTGTGCCAGTAGGGCGCCCACGCGGCGGCGTCCGCCGGCCGGAAGTAGGCGATCTGCTTCGGATCGGTCGGGTCACTGACGTCGAGGAACCGGGTGCCCTGCGTGTAGAACGACTGCACGAGGACCTTGCCTCGGACGTCGAAGTAGTGCGCGGAGCAGTCGCCCGTCGTCGTGTCGCTGCCTTCCTGCCCGGCGACGCTCCACGTGCCGACGGACTTGAGGCGGAACGGCTTCTCCGGCGTCGAGCGCCAGCCTTCGCCGTTGTACGAGTTCTGCAGCGACGAGATCGTCAGCACGCCGTCACCGGCGCAGCCGTCGAGGAAGCTCTCTTCGGTGGCGTAGATGAGGTCGCGGCCGCGCCAGCGGTTCGAATCCGCGCCGTCGGCCGAACGGTGGCCCGACGGGTGGAAGCTGTTGT
Organism: Amycolatopsis speibonae; assembly: GCF_042647925.1. Classification (NCBI taxonomy): domain Bacteria; kingdom Bacillati; phylum Actinomycetota; class Actinomycetes; order Pseudonocardiales; family Pseudonocardiaceae; genus Amycolatopsis; species Amycolatopsis speibonae. The sequence goes on along the minus strand of NZ_JBHRWK010000033.1, from coordinate 23,857 downwards.
GCATGAACTTCGACGGCGCCGCCGTCTCCTCGATCCCGCCGCCCGCGTAGGGCACCGGGCTGAACGCCGTCGCGCGGCGGACCTTGCCCTGTACGGGATCGCGGTGATAGCCGCTGGTCCAGTAGCCGCGGACACCGCCGCGGCCGGACACCCACGCGACACCCTCGTCGTCGACCTGGACGTCGTGCACGTAGTCGGTCTTGCCGTCGTTGCGCGCGAGTTCGATCGGGTCCGGAGCGGTCTTGGGGTTGCGCGGATCGCGGATGTCGGTCACCCAGATCGGGCGGCCGCCCCAGTCCGCGGGCTGGTTCGCGGCCTTCGCCGGGCCACCGGTCCAGAGGTAGCGGCAGTCGTCGACACAGCTGGTCGTGTGACCGGCGGGCACCTTGGTGTAGCTCAGGATGGCCGGTTTGTCCGGGTTCTTCAGGTCGATGATGTAGATCCCGGACTCGCCGGTCTGCGTGGTGCCGCCGTAGGCCCGCGGGTCCCGCGCGAGGAAGACGAGCTTGCGCTTGACGTCGACCTCGGTGTCCTCGGTCTCCCACAGTCCGGGCAGGCTGACCTCGCCGATCAGCTTCGGCGCGGCGGGGTTCTTGGTGAGGTCGTAGACCTTCAGGCCGAACTCGCCGGAAACCGCCATGACATCGCGATTGCCGTACTGCAGGAACCCCATGGCGATGGCGCCCTGCGCGTCGGGCACGTTGCCGACGGCCTTGACGTTCTTCACCGCGCCGGGCTCGCCCGAGACACGGACCTTCTCACTCGCCGGTTTGTCCTCCTCGCCGCACGCGGCGGCGGGCAGGCCGGTGGCGATCAGGGTCGCGGTGATCGTGGTGAGCGCCAAGCACGAACGAAGCAACCAGTTTCCTCGCACAGAAACCTCCCAGGCTGGTTCCCCCACCCTATGATCAGCCACTTTGCTCGCACAACCGCCGATGGTCGGTGTGGGACTGCTATGACATGACCATGCGCTTGCGTCTTCTGGCCCCGCTCCTCGCCGCCGTCCTGGTCACGGCAGGCTGCACGGAATCCGGCGAATCGCCCGCACCGGACGTTCTTCGCGTGGGCATCTCCGCGCCGGCCTCGACCAACCCCGCGGACGTCAGCGATCAGGCAGGCAGGCTCGTCACGAGCGCGCTGTGGACTCCGCTGGCCGATCACGACCCCGCGACGGGAAAGACGACGCCCCGGGCCGCGGAATCGATCACCAGCGCCGACCGGATCACCTGGACGGTCAAACTGAAGGACGGCGGGAAGTTCCACGACGGCACCCCGGTCACCGCGCAGTCCTATGTGGACACGTGGACGGCGATCGGCAAGGAGGACTGGTCCGCCACCCGGGTGCTGAAGAGCCTGGTGCGGGCCAAGGAGATCACCGCGCCGGACCCGCTGACCGTGCGGCTCGTCCTCGACCGGCCGTCCGGGCAGATCCCGGCGCTGCTCTCCTCCCCCGCCCTGGTTCCGCTGCCCGCGTCCGCGCTGGCGTCCCGCGACTGGGTCCGGTTCTTCTCCCAGCCCGTCGGCAACGGACCGTTCCGCATGGAAGGCGGCTGGCAGACGACGGGTGCCAGGCTGGTCCGGGTCGCGGACGCCCCTGGAAAGGCGCGCGTGATCGAACTGAGCATCGGTGACGCGGCGCCGCTGTACGACGGTGTCAAATCCGGGAAGCTCGATCTGTCCACCGTGGTCCCCGGCGACCGGCACGAGGCCATGCACACCGATTTCGCGCAGCGGCATGTGATGTGGGCGCTGCCGAGCGTCTCTTACCTCGGTTTTCCTTTGACCGCGGCACATTTCTCCGACGCCACCGTCCGGCACGGGTTCGCGCTCGGCATCGATCGCGGGGCCATGGAGGCCGGCGTCCTCGGCAAGCAGGTGGACCCGGCGAAGTCGCTGCTGCCGCCCGCCGTCGCGCCCGGCGAGCGCAGCAGCACCTGCCGCCCCTGCACGTTCGACGCCGGAGCCGGGAAGTCCCTGCTGACCCAGGCGGAGTTCCCGGCCACCACTCCAGTCCACTTCGGACAGTCGCAGGCGAACTGGCTGCGTCCGCTGGCCGAACAGGCGAGCGCCGCCGTCGGCGTCCAGCTCGCCGCGGAGCCCGGCGAAGGACCTTTCCCGATCGACCTGAACCTGGTGACGGCGAGCCCGCAGGAAGTGCTGGCGAAGATCGTCGAGCTGACCGGGTATCAGAGCGACGGGTTCGCCGACCTGCTGAAATCTGCCGAGGAGACCGAAGCCTCCGACAGCGGCGAGGTCTACCGCCTGGTGGAGAACCAGCTGCTGCGGGACCTCCCGGTCGCGCCGTTGTGGTCCGGGCACGGGCACGCCGTCTGGGCCGAGCGGGTCGGTGACGTGACGGCGACGACGTTCGGGAGCGTGGACCTGTCAGCGGTTTCCGTGCGCTGACCCGAGCGTGCATTCCCCCGCCACGACATCGATGAAAGCCGAGGTCAACGGGTCCGGCGTGCTCCGGCAGTAGGCGGCGAGCGTGCGCCGGATCGCGGGCTCGGGTCGCAGGACGCGGCCGTGAAAGCCTTCGGGCAGCACGTTGGCCGGGACCAGCGCGGGACCGAGCCCCGCCGCCGCGAGCACCGGGGCCGCCGCGGTCTGCTCGGTCCGGACCGCGGCCCTCGGCTGGAATCCGGCCGCGGCGCAGGCCTGGTCGACGAGGTCGGCCAGGCCGTTGCCCGGCGCGTAGTGCACCCACGCGCAGTCGGCGAGGGTCGCGAGGTCGACGACGCCGGTGCCGTCGTCCTCGCGCGGCCCGTCGATCGGCAGGACGACGACGAACTCCTCGGTGCCGAGCTCGCGCACCGGCCCGTCCCAGCCCGGCGGTACCGGGCCGACCGCGACGTCCGCCTCCCCCGCCGCCATGGCCTCTCGGAGCTCGTCCGCGTGCCGGAACTCGACCAGGCGGACGTCGACGTCCGGCCGCTCCCGGCGCCACACCCTCAGCGCCGCGGGCAGGACACCGATGCCGACCGAATAGACCGTGGCGATCTGCAGTTCCCCGGCTTCCAGCCCGGACGCCTGCCGGGCCGCGCACCGCGCGCGTTCGGCGTCGGCGAGGGTGGCGCGGGCGTGCGGCAGCATGGCGCGGCCCATCGGCGTGAGCCGGACACTGCGCGGCAAGCGCTCCAGCAGCGGGCCGCCGACCCCCTTCTCCAGCGCGCGCATCTGATGCGACAGCGCGGGCTGCGTCACGTGCAGCATCTCCGCGGCCCTGGTGAAGGAGCCGGTGTCGACGACGGTCACCAGGTATTCGAGCTGCCGCAAGCTGGTCATGAAGAGAGTTTATCGGAGCGGTGATATCTATGCCTTGGACTTATCACTTGGAGGGGTCCAAGCTCGGTGACATGAACGAAGAACGCAAGGTCGCCCTGGTCGCCGGAGCCAACGGGGTCATCGGCAAGAACCTGATCGAGCACCTGGAAACCCAGCCCGACTGGCGGGTCGTCGGCCTGTCGCGGCGCGGCGGCCCCGGTCAGATCGCCGTCGACCTCCTCGACGCGGACGACACCCGCGCGAAGCTCGGCGGCCTGGACGACGTCACGCACGTGTTCTACGCGGCTTATGTCGACAAGCCAACCTGGGCCGAGCTGGTCCCGCCGAACCTGGCGATGCTGACCAACCTGGTCGACGCGATCGAGCCCGCCGCGCCCGGCCTGCGCCACGTCAGCCTCATGCAGGGCTACAAGGTCTACGGCGCCCACCTCGGCCCGTTCAAGACCCCGGCACGTGAGGACGACGCCGGGCACATGCCGCCCGAGTTCAATGTGGACCAGCAAGCCTTCCTGGAGCGGCGGCAGGCCGGGAAGACCTGGACCTGGTCGGCGATCCGGCCGTCGGTGGTCGGCGGGACCGCGCTGGGCAACCCGATGAACCTCGCGCTGGCCATCGCCGTCTACGCCTCGATCTCGAAGGAACTCGGCCTGCCGCTGCGCTTCCCCGGCAAGCCCGGCGCGTACGACAGCCTCATGGAGATGACCGACGCCGGACTGCTGGCGAAGGCGACGACCTGGGCGACCGGCTCGGAGAACGAGGCGTACAACATCGCGAACGGCGACCTGTTCCGCTGGAACGAACTCTGGCCGAAGATCGCCGCCTACTTCGATCTGGAGGTGGCGCCGCCGCTGCCGATGTCGCTGGACGTCGTCATGGCGGACAAGGAAGAGCTGTGGGATTCCATCGCCGCGAAGTACGGCCTTGAGGTGCCCTACAGCGCCGTCTCGTCGTCGTGGGGCTTCGCCGACTTCGTGTTCAGCTGGGACTACGACATGTTCGCGGACGGCTCGAAGGCCCGGCGGGCCGGATTCCACGAGTACGCCGAGACGTCGGCGATGTTCTTCCGGCTGTTCGACGAGTTCCGGAAGGCGAAGGTGATCCCGTGATCTCGCCGCCCTAGCCCCGCCCGACGTACGGCATCGTGGTCGCCGTGATGGTCAGGAACTGGACGTTCGCGTCGAGCGGCAGCCCGGCCATGTACAGCACCGCGTCCGCGACGTGCCGGGCGTCGAAGGTCGGCTCGGCCTTGACGCCGCCGTCGGCCTGCGGGATCCCGTCGGCCATCCGCAGCGTCATCTCGGTGGCGGCGTTGCCGATGTCGATCTGTCCACAAGCGACGTTCCAGGCCCGGCCGTCGAGGGAGATCGACTTCGTCAGCCCGGTGACCGCGTGTTTCGTCGCGGTGTAGGCGACGGACGCGGGGCGCGGGGCGTGCGCGGAGATCGAGCCGTTGTTCACGATCCGGCCGCCGCGCGGGTCCTGCGCCTTCATCAGCCGCACGGCCTGCCGCGCGCACAGGAACATCCCGGTCAGGTTGGTGTCGACGGCGCGTTTCCAGTCCGCGAAGGACAGTTCGTCGACGGTCCCGCCCACCGACACGCCCGCGTTGTTCACCAGGAGGTCCAGCCGCCCCCACTCCGCGCCCACCGTCTCGAACAGCGCCTCGACGGAATCGGGATCGGCGACGTCGGTGGGCACGGGAAGCGCTTTCGGGTCCCCGTCGGCGGTCTCGGCCAGCGCGTCCGCGCGGCGGCCGGCGAGCGCGACCCGGTAGCCCGCGCCGAGTAACGCGCGGGAGATCTCCCTGCCGAGCCCGGAGCCCGCCCCGGTGACGACCGCGGTCTTGCCGTTGCCCATCGATCCTCCTCGCAGACCGTGCCGGACCGATCCGGCTCGGTGATTGTTTTCCGATTACCCGCGTCCGTTCAGGCTAGCGCGCCCCCTTCGGCGGAAAACGTTCACCCGGCGGCCGTCGCGCCTTCACGAAAACCGGTAACCCCTTCACCACATCGAGGCGATTCACCGGATGTGCCCAGGGGGAATTCACACCGTTCACTTCGTCGCCGGAGCGCGGAACGGTGAAGAAGAATCCACGCTTCCAGCTGGTCCAGACCGGTGACCAGACCATCCGATGGCGGTTGCTCGGCGGCAACAACGTGTCGCTGGGTTCGGCCCCCGCCGACTATCCGCGGGCCGAGGAATGCCTTGTCGCGATCGCTTGGCTCAGCACGAACATCGCCGAGCTGACCAGCGATTTCAGTCATCTCAGCGGCGGCCGATGGCGCTGGCGCCTGCATACGGGCGACCGGCTGGTCGCCATCGCGACTCACGCCTACGGACGGCGTATCGAGGCGCAGCGCGGACTGGACCGGTTCCGCTCCGCCACCACCGAAGCGGCCATCGGCGAAGGGATCGAGACCATCGCGGATTGGCGCCGGAAATACCGTCGCGATTCCGGCGGACATTCACCGAATCGTTCTCCGTGACGGCCGATCACGGAAAGTGCGTTCCCCGGAGATTAACCACCATGACGTCGGGCGGGAACGCGAAGCACCGCCGCCGGACAGTGTTGCGGAGCGAGGATTGCGGCAAGTCACGGAATCCCGTGACGACTTGGGGACTAGAGAAAGAGTGCAAACAAGATGCGTGCTCGTACCACTCGGTTTCTCGGCGCCACCGCGATCGCCGCGTGTGCCTGCCTCACCCTGACCGGCACCGCTTCGGCTGTCGCCCCGGCCAACGGCCTCGAAGAGGTCATCGCCGCGGCGGGCTCCGACACCACCGCCGACATCACCGGCGCGATCCTGGCCGCCGCGAACACCGGCGCCTGGAACACCGACCCCGACAACTACGTCAACGTGCCGCCGCTGCTGTCCGGCACCCAGACGTTCACCGTCCCGGCCGACCCGTTCGCCGACGCGGTCGTCTACAGCACCGGCAACCCGGCCCCGAACGGTTCGTCGCAGGGCAAGGCCGCGCTGAAGGCCTCGGCCGAAGCGGGCGACGGCAAGATCGACATCGCGCGGTCGTCCTCGACGCGCGGCTCGTCCGACCCCGCCACCTTCGAGTTCTTCGCCTTCGCCACCGACGGTGTCACCTGGGCCTCCTCGGCCACCGGTTCGGGCGCGGGCCTGTCCCTGACGCTGGCGCAGCTGCGCGGCATCTACGACGGTTCCATCACCAACTGGAACCAGGTCGGCGGCGCCAACTCCCCCATCGCGGTGTACCTGCCGCAGACCGGTTCCGGCACGCTGAGCTTCTTCACCGGCACCGTCCTCGGCTTCGACCCGACCACCAAGCCGGTCACCATCAAGCGGTTCCAGGAGCACGACGGCAACTCGATCCCGGCCGCCGACCGCGCCAAGGCCATCGCGCCGTTCTCCATCGCGCAGTGGATCGCGCAGGGCAACGCGGTGACCGCCGACAAGCGCGCGGGCTTCACCGTCAACCCGCTGACCGGCGCCGGCTTCAACGGCTCCCCGGTCTCCGGTTCCGCCGGCAGCTACACCCCGGCGTTCACCACGGCGTTCCTGGGCTCGCGCAGCGTCTACAACGTCGTCGACTCCCGCACCCCCAGCTACGACCAGGCCAAGCGCGCCGTCGGCTTCGACGACGGTGACTCGGCCTCGACCGCCAGCCCGCTGTGCGGCGGCCAGCTCGCCGCCAAGATCCGGCAGTACGGCTTCCTGACCGTGTCGGGCCCGAACGGCCTGTCCTGCGTCAAGTCCTGAAGCCCTGAAGTGACAGAAAACGGCCCGGTGCGCGTGCACCGGGCCGTTTTCCTTGGTGGAGAACTACTTCTTCGGGGCGACGCCCAGCGCGGCGAGCGCCGGGTCGGTCATGATCACGCCGGCCCCGGTGACCGGGTCGTAGCCCGGGGCGCCGAGGTCGATCGCGGTCGACACCAGCGCGGTGCGGATCTCGGCCTGGGTCGCGGTCGGCTTGCCCTGCAGCAGCAGCGCGGCGATCGCGGCGGCACTCGGCGCGGCGGCGGAGGTCCCGAAGAACGGCTGGAAGCCGGTCACCGACGTCGCGACGCCGTCGGCCGCGGTGATGTCCGGCTTGTTCCGCGTGGCACCACCGGTCGAGGACACGTTGCCGGGGGTGATCACCGAACCGTCCGGGTTGTAGAACTGGTGACGGCGACCGTCCGAAGTGAACCGCTCCCACTTGCTGGTGGCGGAGAACAGGCCGGGGAACGGACCGGCCGGGTTCGCCGGGTCACCGGTCTCGAGCGCGCGGCCGAAGGCACCGGCGGCCGGGGCCGCCGCGACACTGAAGGCGTTGACGGCGGCCGAGTGGCCGGAGGTGACACCGTTGGTGCTGAAGGCTTTCAGCGAGCCGGAGGAGACGAAGCGGCCGCGGATCACGTTGAGCGCGATGAACCGGTCGGAGCCGCTGTACTTGACCGCGGCGACCTTGAAGCCCGAGCCGCTGGCCGGGACCTGGGCGATCTCGTACGGGTTCTGGGTGCCGTTCTGCGCGTTCTCGCTGGAGGCGACGACCGAACCGGACGAGTTCAGGACGAACAGGTCGTAGTCGCTGGTGGCCTTGCCCCACGGGTCGGACCAGAACAGGGTGACGTAACGGCCGACCGAGTTCGCCGAAAGCGCGTTGTACAGCTGGGTCGTGCCGCTCGGGTCGAAGTCGTGCGGCGTACCGGTGATCCCGGAGATCTTGCTGGTGGAGCCGCGGAAGTCGCCTTCGTAATAGCCGCTGGTGCCGTCGGTCAGGTTGCCCGAGTTCCCCGCGGAGGAGAAGTAGAGCGTGCCCGCCGCGGTCACGTCGTTGACGGCCTGCGCGACCGGGCCGTCCTGGAACGGCGACTCGTCGAAGTAGGACACGTCGTCGACGATGATCGTGCACTTGCCGGTGGTGCGCAGCGCGCGGATGTTGTCGGCGAAGCTCTGCTCGCTGGTGAAGGCGGTCGCGAAACCGAGCGTGGCGCCGGGCGCCATGTCGTGGATGATCTCCAGCATCGCGGTGCCCTCGTCACCGCTGCCCGCCTGACCGGGGAGGACGTCGACGGCGGGGAGCTCGCCGGAGGTCTGGGACGCCTGGAGCGACTTGACGCCGTCCGAGAGCACGCAGACCTTCTGCCCGGCGCCGGTGACGCCGTACTTGGTGCGGGCGGTGTCGTTGCCGTGGGCCTTGTCGCCCTCGGCGACCTGCAGCGCGGCGGCGGTCTGCTTGACAGCGGCCTGACGCCGGTCCTGCGGCGCCGACTCGTTCCAGGTCATCGCCTGGGAAGCGGCCTTGACCTCGGCGACGTCACCGCGGCCGGCGATCGCGTCGACGGCGTCGAGCGGCAGGTCGGCGCGGATCGCGCCGGCGGGAGAGGCGTAACGGACGCTGCCGCCCGCCGCCTTGACGGCGTCCACCAGCGACTGTCCGGCGCCCTTGATGTCGACCGCGACGGTGCCGGCGTCGCTGACGCCCACCCCGGTCCGGTATTCGGGCAGCTTGCCCGCGAGGCCCTTGTCGGCGCGCAGGCGCTTTTCGACGACGAGCTGGCTCGACTGCTTGCGCTCAGCCGGGGTGAGGCTCTTCTTGATGCTCTGCAGGGCGGTGATCCCGGCCTGCGTGCGTGCCTCCTCCGACGGCTGGGCACCGGAAACCGCGGTCGACAGCAGCAAAGCACCGACCGCGACCGGAACCGAGCATGTGACCACCCGGCTGAATCTGCTCATCGAACTCTCCCTGTTTTGCAGCAACACAGCGCACTCCGGCTAAAGCGCGCTGACGGCGTGACGCCCCGTCACAAGAATCCCTTCGGCTGCCCGAATGAATTACCCCTGACTGGGTGTAATGGGGAGAATCTAAAGAGCTATCGGTGACGAGTCCACCCACCAAAGTCTGGAACGGCGAAGATCCACAACGTGAGACGGATTTCAGTCCGAAAAGACCGAAATCCTGGATTACGCCCAGGCCGGGAATAATCGCCAAAGCGCCAAGGCCGCGAGCGCACCCATCGTGAGCAGCACCGGCCCGGTGATGACGTAGGTCGAAACCGGACGCCACCGGCGATAAAGGAATGTCGCCCCGGCCGCCGCCGCCACGAAACCGCCGAAGGCCAGCACCAGCCCGGCCCACGCGGTGCCGTCACCGGTCCGGCCGTCTTGCGCGTCCGCCCGGCCGTTCTGCGGAGCGGGCCGGAACGGCCTTCCTTCCAGGGCCGCGGTCACCACCGTCGCCTCCTCCGAGGCCAGCGGCCACCAGGACGCCGACGTCACCAGGGTCAGCCGGTCGTTCTGGGTCTTCCCGTAGTCGGCCCCCTCGTCCAGCGGCCTGGTCGCCGTCTCGGTCACCCGATAGACGGACTTGCCCTGCGTCGTCGCCACGACGATCTCGTCACCCGGCCGCAGGACGTCGAGCGAGCCGAACGGGCCGCCGTACCCGGCGTTGCGGCCGGCGATCACGGCGTTGCCCGGCTGGCCGAGCCCCGCGGTTCCCGGCACGTGACCGGGTCCGGACGCGGTCTCGCTGCTCGACGCGCCCTCGACGACGACCTGCTGCACCTTGAGGGCGGGGATCTCCAGGACGGCGACGGGCTTGCCGAACTCGACCGGTTTGCCCGGCGGCGCGGCCCCGAACAGGCTCTGGCTCGCGCCCAGCGCCACCCCCATCTCGCCCCGGATCTCGGTCAGCGCCTTCCGCTGATCACCCGACTGCAGCATCGGGCCCAGCGCGTAGACGACCAGCGCGAGCGCCACCAGCGTGGTGACCAGCCAGGCGAACACGACCGCGCCGATCCAGCCGGGGCCGAACCGCAGGAACTGCCTTTCTTCGACCTCGAAGCTCACGCCACGCCACCCGACGGCCTACGGCGCAGCAGGCCGATCAGCACCGCCAGCGCCCTGGTCAGCCACGCGGGCACCGGCCGCCCGGCCGCGACGTATGCCGTCGCGGACGGCAGGGTCGCCAGGATCACCAGAGCCACCAAGGGAATCAGGGCGCCGAGCGCACCGGCACCGGCGAACTTCGGGATGTCGATGGACTCGGCGAGGTTCTTCGCCGCCCGCACGCTTTCCGGGGTCGGGGCCACCGCGGGAACGGCGCCGGTGGCGGCCGCCACCGGTGTCGCGGCCGGCGAACCCTGCCCTCCGGAAGGTCCACCCGGCGACGGGTTGGAAGCGGGCGTGACACCGTTCGCTCCCGGCGGGGGCGGGTTCTTCGCCGCTTCCTTTTCCTCACAGGCCTTTTCGGGGGTGCCGGTGCCGATCTTGGCGATCCGCTCGGCGGCGGTGGCGGCCAGACCGGGGCTCAACCGGGCCATGCCGGGCGGAAGCAGCGCCTGCCCGTAACCCGCCGCGAGACCGGCGAACGCCTTCAACTGATCCTGCTTCTCCTTCATCGGCTTGCAGGTCGCGTCGATCAGCGGGTTGACCGGGACGGCCATGTACTCGACGAAGGTGAGCGGGTACGCGCCGTCCTTGGCCACGGTGCCGGTCTCGGCCGTTCCGTCGGGGCCGATCTTCATCGCATCGGCCGCCGCCTGAAGGCTCTGCTCGGTCGGCGCGACGAAAGCGCCCTTGCCGTCCGGGAGCGCCACCGGCGTCCAGCGGTTGACCGTCGCCGTCGCGAGATCCGTGATCACCCAGTTCAAGCAACCCCCGGCGCAATCACCACCCCGGCCGGCCACGGCGTTGTCCACGGTCTTGCGCACCGACAGCTGACCGGTCTTCGCGTCGACGTTGTGCACCTGCGAACTGCCGGGGTCGAGCACGCTCAGATCCGAGATCACCCCGGGGGTCTTCCCGTCCAGGGCACCGAAGTACTCCTTGCCGAGCGCCGGGAAGACCCACTCCTTCGGCGCGGTCGCGGCGAGCACCTTGCTCAGGGCGAGCGGGATCGTCCCAGGTCCCGTTTCCCCGGTCACGCCGAAGAAGTCCGGGTTTCCCCCGTACCCGGCCCGGCGGTTCACCGCGATCACCCCGGCCGGCTGACCGTCCTTGATGGCCGAGAGCGCGGGATTGCGCTCGACCAGGGGCGAACCGTTCTTGAAGATGCCGCCCCGGCCGGCGGCGTCGGGGTTCTGCCCGCCCTTGGTGAACATGTTCGCCAGCTCGGCGGTGGTGAACGACATCGTGCCGGCGAGCTTCGAACCGAGAGGGTTGCCTTCGTCGTTGACGTCGGTCGGGGACCAGCCGACAGCGGCGATCACCGCCGCGTTGACCCCGACGGGGATGTACTCCCTCGACCGGACGGTCTGCGCGGCCAGCGCGTTCCCGCTGCCGGTGATCATGAGGTCGGAGGCGCCCTTGTCGAACGCGGTCAGCCCGGTGTCCTCGGTCTCGCTCACGATGTTGGTGGGCTGGTCGGCCTTCGTGGGGGCGCACAGCGCCTGGTTCCAGGCGACCGCGGTCCGCCCGAGCCGTTCCGGCATGCTGGCGTCGAGGGTGTTCCGGCCGATCCCCTTGCAGCCCTTGACCCCGATGCCCGGCAGGTACGGGGTGAACTTGATCGAGTCGTCGACCCAGGTCACCGTCTTGCCCGCGGCGTCCTGCGCGGTGATCTGGATCGTGACGCTGCACGGATTGTTCTCGTCGCAGGTGAAGGAGAACTGCCTTCTGCTTTTCGCACCGGTCACCGGATCGACGACCACGGGATTGTCCGCCCACGGGACCTTGGGGAATTTGTCCCCGGGATTCACCGCCTTTTCGTAAGTGGTGTAGAGCGGATCCCAGGCCACCGGATGCGGCCGCAAGGTCCCGCGCGGGATCGTCGTGTCGAAGACGATGTCACCGGTCGTGCTGCTCCGCACCCGTTCCATCGACTGCATTCCCGCGTTCTTCCCGGCGAATTCGTCGCCGAACTCGTCTTGGCAGTACGAGGTCACCCTGGTCAGCAGCGTGCTGTCCTTCGTCCACGGCGGGACGTAGACCTTCTTCATCAAATTGTCCGGCACGTCTTTCGGGCAGATGACGAGTTTCGCCCTCGCCCCCTTGGGCAGTCCCGCAAGCGTGATCCGCAGCGGGTCGCCGTTCTGGACCGCCGAAAGATCGGCGGGTTCGGTCTTGAGCCGGTACACCGGATCGGCGGGCGGCTGCGCCTCAGCGGCGGGAACGGACACCCCCGCGACAGCCAGTATCCCGCAGATCAGCACGAACCCGACTCGTCTTGCGCGGACCAGGAACACGGACGACTCCCCAGATTTCACGGGACCCAACGTCCCCGAATCACCCGTTCGGGGTCAACGGGCTGGGACCGTATGCCCGCACTGATTCACAAACGCCCCGTCGGGCGTTCTCCGCGTGGACACCTTTCCCGGTCGCGGGCACCACATACTGGCCGCATCGAGGGGCGACGTGGTGTGCCCTGAACTCCTTTAGCTGCCAACACGAAGGAAGGCCGCTCGTGACCATCGCGCCACCCCGGCCCGACCCGGCCCCACCCGGAACCCCGGTGCGGCGGGCGATCACCGAAGTCCTGTCGCGGGCCGACCGCGCGTTCCGCCGGGTCACCACCGGTGCCGGGCTGACCATGCTGGCGATCCTCGTGGTCATCGGCTTCTTCCTCGTCTACCGGTCCGGGCCGGCGTTCGACACGAGCGGTTTCGGGTTCTTCACCACCATCCGGTTCGATCCGGCCTCGGGAGTGCTCGGCGTACTCGGCCTGCTCTTCGGGACGATCGTGGTCGCGCTGATCGCGGTCCTGATCGCGGTCCCGCTGAGCATCCTGGCCGCGCTGTTCATCACCGAGTACTCCAGCGGGCGGATCCGCGGCTTCCTGACCGGGCTGGTCGACCTGCTCGCCGCGATCCCGAGCCTGCTCTACGGCCTGTGGGGGTTCGCCTTCCTCGGCCCGCAGATCGTGCCGATCTCGTTGTGGCTGACCGAAAACCTCGGCTGGTTCCCGCCGTTCTCGGCCAAGGAGAACGCGCTGTACATCCAGTCGATGTTCATCGCGGGCCTGGTGGTCTCGCTGATGGTCCTCCCGATCACGACGTCGGTGATCCGGGAGGTGTTCGCGCAGACGCCGGCCGGTGAGAAGGAGGCGGCGCTCGCGCTGGGCAGCACCCGCTGGGGCATGGTCAAAACCGTCATGCTGCCGTTCGGCCGGGGCGGGATCATCGGCGGTTCGATGCTCGGGCTCGGCCGCGCGCTCGGCGAGACGATCGCCGTTTCCCTGCTGCTGCCGCAGGTTCCGGAGATCACGAAGCACGTCCTCCAGTTCGGCGGCGCGACGATCTCCGGGTTCATCGCCAACAACTCCGGCGCGTCCGGGCTCGCACTGTCCGGGCTGATGGCGGCGGGCCTGGTGCTGTTCGTGTTCACGCTGGCGACGAACTTCACCGCGTCGGTGATCATCTCCAAGAGCCGTTCGGGCGCGGGGGTGGACGCGTGACCACGACCCTGACTCCCCCTGTCGCGCCCGCCCCGCGCAAGCTCGTCAAACGGCGTCCTTCGGAGACCACCAGGCAGGATCGGCTCGCGGCGCTCGGCTGCGCGGTGTCGGCCACGCTGCTCACCTGGTTCGTCATGCATCTGCTGCTGGACTCCCCGGGCTGGCTGGCCGACCTGATCGTCGCGTACCTGCTCTACCTGACGATGCTCTACCTGGTCACCCGCGACAGGCTGGGCAGGCTCGCGGCGTCGGACCGGCTCGTTTCCACTGTCGTCGTCACCGGGGCGCTCGTCCTGCTCGCCCCGCTGCTGTCGCTGCTGATCTACATCGTCGCTGAAGGCGCGCCGTATCTGCGCCTGGAGTTCTTCACGCATGACATGTCCACGGTCGCGCCGACCGATCCGGTCACCGCCACCGGAGGGCTGCACGCGATCGTCGGCACCCTCGAACAGACGGCGCTGACCCTGGTCCTCGTCGTCCCGCTGGGCGTGCTCACCGCGGTGTTCCTGAACGAGACGCGGTCCCGGTTCCGGCGTCCGGTGCGGATCATGGTCGACGCGATGAGCGGGCTTCCGTCCATTGTGGCCGGTCTGTTCGTTTACGCGGCACTGATCATCCCCGGCATCCAAGCGGGTGTGGGTTTGTTCAGCTACAACGGGATGATGGCCACGCTGGCCTTGACCATGGTCATGCTGCCGACCGTGACGCGGACCGTGGACGTGGTGCTCCGCCTCGTCCCGGACGGCCTGCGCGAGGCGTCGCTGGCGCTCGGCGCGAGCCGGGCCCGCACGGTGTGGTCCGTGGTGCTGCCGACGGCGCGGACCGGGGTGACGACCGCCGTGATCCTCGGCATCGCCCGGGTGGCCGGCGAGACCGCGCCGCTGCTGTTCACCTCGTTCGGCGCGCTCGGGATGAACGCCAACCCGTTCTCCGATCCGCAGGAGAGCATCCCGCTGTTCATCTACCGCTTCATCAAACAGCCGCTGGAGAACGTCCAGCAACGCGGTTACGTCGGCGCGCTCGTGCTGATCCTGCTCATCTTCGCCCTGTTCGCGATCGCCCGCGTGGTGGGCCGCGACCGGTCGAAGCGCAAGGCCAAGAGAACCACCGTGAAGACACAGGAGAACCGGTGACCGACACTGAAGTGTCCTATGTGGACAGCCCGGCGCGCCCGCTGGTCGAGCTGACCGGTGGTCCGCCGCCCGGCGCGGCGGACCTCGAATCCCGTGAGATCGGCGCCTGGTTCGGTGACCGGCTGGTACTCGAAGGGGTTTCGCTGCGGATGCCCGCCAGGGAGGTGACCGCGCTCATCGGCCCGTCCGGCTGTGGCAAGTCGACCTTCCTGCGCATCCTCAACCGCATGCACGAACTGGTGCCGTCGGCGTCGCTGACCGGCGAGGTCCTGTTGGACGGCAAGGACATCTACGCCGACGGGACGCGTCCGCAGCAGGTCCGGCTGCGCATCGGCATGGTGTTCCAGAAGCCGAACCCGTTCCCGGCGATGTCCATCCGCGACAACGTGCTGGCCGGGCTGAAACTCGCCGGCGTCAAATGCGGCGACAAGGACGCGCTCGTCGAGCAGAGCCTGGAGCGGGCCGGGCTGTGGCGCGAGGTCCGCGACAGGCTGAGCTCCCCCGGTGGCGCGCTGTCCGGCGGGCAGCAGCAGCGGCTCTGCATCGCGCGGTCGCTCGCCGTGCAGCCGAACGTGCTGCTGATGGACGAGCCCTGTTCCGCGCTCGACCCGACGTCGACCCGGCGGATCGAGCAGACGATCGCCGAGATCGGGCACGAGGTGACCGTCGTCATCGTCACGCACAACATGCAGCAGGCCCAACGGGTTTCGGACCACTGCGCGTTCTTCCTCGCGGCCGAGAACGAGCCCGGCAGGGTGATCGAGCACGGCCCGACGGACACCATCTTCAACGCGCCGTCGGACGAACGCACCCACGACTACGTGAACGGGCGATTCGGATGATCCGCCGGCTGGCCGCGCTGGGCGGGGTCACGGTGCTGCTGTCGCTGGCTATCACTCCCGGAGCGGCGGCGCTCACCCCGGTCACCGGCTCCGGGTCCAGCTATGTCGGCCCGGCGATGAACGACTGGCAGAACGGCGCGAAGTCGCGCGGTATCCCGGTCAACTACTCGGCCAACAACTCGCCCGCCGGGGTCAACCAGTTCGGCGACCGCACGGTCGACTTCGCCGGGACCGAGGCCGAAGTCTCGTCACTCGTCGCGGCGGGCGCCGGCGGCCTGTCCGCGCAGACCCGCGGCTACCAGTACGTCCCGGACGTCGCCGGCGCGATCGCGCTGATGTACAACGTCAACGACCAGGCCGGGAACCGCGTCGACTACCTGCACCTCAGCCGGGCGGTGATCGGCCGGATCTTCAGCCGGGACATCACCCGGTGGAGCGACCCGGCCATCACCGCGACCAACGGCGGGAAGTCGTTGCCGGATCAGCCCATCACCCTGGTCGGCCGGACCGGCCAATCGGGCACGACGGCGCTGTTCTACGACTTCATCGCGAACGCGGCACCCGATGCCTACAACCGGTTCGTCTCGCGCAACGTCGGGAACGGGATGGGGAACCTGCCCGCGGGCGTCCGCCCCATCCAGCTTCCCGGGCAGGGGCCGGACGCCGAGTGGTACCGGCTGCTCGCGGACTCTGACCAGATCGCCAAAGCCATCAGCAAGGCGACCATCCCGTTCTCCATCGCCTACGACGAATTCGCCTACGCCCAGCTCTACAAGGTGCCGGCGGCGTGGGTGCAGAACGGCGCGGGCCAGTACACGCAGCCGTACGCGGAGAACATCGCGGCCGCGTTGAAGCACGCGGAACTGCGGCCGGACCTGAGCCAGAAACTGGACAGGGTCTACTCGAACACCGATCCGAAGTCGTATCCGATCTCGGCGTACTCGTACGTCATGATGCCGTGCACCAACGGTCGTGACACCTGCCGCGGCGGCTACGGCGACCCGGGCAAGACCGACACGATCACCGCGTTCCTGGAGCACGTCGCCTGCGACGGCCAGGTCAACATGGCCCGGGTCGGCTACTCACCGCTGCCGCCGAACCTGTCGCAGGAGATCATGAACTCCAACGCGCGGCTCACCGGGCAACCGGCGAAGCGGCTGAACGCGGACAGCTGCGGCAACCCGACTTTCCACGGCAGCCTCGGCGCCGGCGCGGCCAGCCCGCCCGACCCGCTGGTGACCGCCGGGATCATCAACCCCGACGGGAAGCCCAAGGCCGGTCCGGACGCGGCTGGGCCCAGCGCTTCCGCCGGGCCCAGCGCGGGTCCGGCCAGTGGCGACAAGACCGCGACCGCGACGGCGGGCCCCGACGACGAATCGGCGGGCGGCGGTTCGAAGAACTGGCGAGAAGCCTCACCGGCGGCCTACGACGACGGCGGGTTCGGCGGCTTCGGGGGCTGGGCGGCGCTGGTGCTCTTCGTGGCGATCGTGGCGCCTTTGGTGGTGCGCGGGGTCGTGAAGAAGGTGCGGGGGTCTTAGGGTCTCGTGAGTGGTAAGTGTCGTTCTAACGACACTTACCACTCACGAGTTACGGGAAGGTCAGCACGACCTTCCCGCGCCCGTGCCCGGTCTCGATCTCCCGATGCGCCGCCGCGGCCTCGGCGAACGGGTACGTCCGCCGCACCAGGAAGCGAAGCTCCCCCTTGGCGTACAGCGACGCCAGCATCCCCAGCCGCTCGGCCGACCGCGTGCCGGTGACCATGCGCGCCCCCGCCTCGGGCGCGCGGGCGTGATCGACCAGGGTGAGCACGCGGTCCGGATTCCCGGCCAGCTCCAGCGACAGGTCGAAAGCGACCCCGCCCGCCCCGTCCAGCGCGGCGTCGACTCCGGACGGCGCGAGGGCACGCACCCGGTCGGCGAGGCCGTCGCCGTAGACCAGCGGTTCGGCACCGAGGGAGCGGACGTAGTCCTGGTTCGCCTCGCTCGCCGTCCCGATCACGCGCGCGCCGCGCAGTACGGCGAGCTGGACGGCGGCGGTGCCCACCGAACCCGCCGCCCCGTGAATCAGCAGCGTCTCGCCGCGGGCGATCCGCAGGGAGTCCAGCGCCAGGTACGCCGTCTGCGTCCCCGCTGTGAAGCCGCCCGCGACCTCCCACGGCATCTCCGGCGGCTTCGGCGTGACGTTCTCCGCGGGCACCACGATGTACTCGGCATAAGCCTGGACGGCGGTGAAGCCGAGCACCTCGGCCCCCGCGACGAGGCCGGTAACCCCGGAACCGACCTCGTCGACGACCCCGGCGAACTCGTTCCCCGGGACACGCGGCCAACGCAGCTCGAGCCCCGCGGGTTCCCAGCCCGCCCGCACGGCCGCGTCGTACGGCTGCACCCCCGCCGCCTTCACCCGCACCCGGACCTCTCCCGCCCCGGCGTGTGGCTCCTCCAGTTCGAGCACCCGGAGTACTTCCGGGCCACCCGCTTCCGTGAACGCGGCCGCTTTCATCTCGTTCCTCCAGTTCGTTCCCCAGCTGACGGAACCCAGCCTGATCTCTCCACTTAACTGGAGGTCAAGAACTGTCGGTGTGACGTTCTAAGCTTCGAGAGTGACGAGCTACCGCATCTCCAGGGCAAGCGCTTCCGACGCCGGGCGGGTGACAGCGCTGTTGCGCGAGTCGGCCGCCTATCAGGGGGAGTACGCGTCGATTCTCGAGGACTACCGGGTCACCGAGGATTACCTCGCCACCCATCCCTCGTTCGTCGCCCACGCGCAGCGGGACGTGATCGGCTTCTACAGCCTGATCGAGTACCCGGCCGAGCTGGACCTGTTGTTCGTCGCCGATTCGGCACAGGGCACGGGGATCGGCGCGTGGCTGGTCGAGCATCTGCTCGGGCAGGCCGCGGACCTCGGCATGACCGAGATCCGCGTCGTCTCCCACCCGCCGGCCGCCGGGTTCTACGAGCGGATGGGCGCGCGCCGGGTCGGTGTCGTGCCGCCCAGCCCGCCCAAGATCACCTGGGAGCGCCCGGAACTGGTCTTCGACGTCAAGCGTCCACCGCGCGGCTGAACCGGCCGATCAGTTTGCGCAGGTGCCCGGCGAATTCGGGCGAGTCGACGACGTCGAAGTCGGTGTCGAGCAGGCCGAGGTAGAGCGCGAGGTAGTCCAGCGTGTCCGCACCGGCCTTGAGCAGGCAGGTCCGCTCGTCGACGGCTTCGACCACGACGGCGGGCGGCACCTTGGCCGCGACCGCGGCGGCCGGGGCGTGCACCCGGATCGTCACGTGGTGCCGCCACAGCGCCGAGCCCACCCCGCGCTGCAGGTAGGCGATCACCCCGCCTTCGGGTGGTTCGCGCTGCTCGAAGCGTCGCCCGTTAGGGGTACGCGGCCGCACCCGATCCGCGCGGAAAGTGCGCCAGTCCTGCCTCTCGACGTCCCAGCCGACGAGGTACCACCGGCGGCTCATGTGCACGACGCGATGCGGCTCGACCTGCCGCCGCGTCTCGGATCCGTTGTGCCCCACGTAATCGAACCGCAGGGTCTCGCTGTCACGACAGGCGTTGGCGATGACCGTGAGCACTTCGGCTTCGACGGTGGGGCCGTCGCCCTGCACCGCCAGCGTCGCGGAGTTCAGCGCCTCGACGCGGCGGCGCAGCCGTGACGGCAGCACCTGTTCCAGTTTCGCCAGCGCGCGGACCGACGTCTCCTCGATCCCCGCGATCGTGCCACCCGCGGCCGTGCGCAAGCCCACCGCCACCGCGACGGCCTCCTCGTCGTCGAGCAGCAGCGGCGGCATGGCCGCGCCGGCGCCGAGGGTGTAGCCACCCGAGACACCCGGGGTGGCGTCGACCGGATAACCGAGTCCGCGCAACCGCTCGACGTCGTTCCGGATGGTCCTGGTCGTGACGTCGAGCCTGCCCGCCAGTTCCGGGCCGGTCCAGACGCGTCTCGCCTGCATCAGCGACAGGAGCCGCAGCAGTCTTGCCGAAGTTTCCGCCATGGATTCCACCTTGTCCGCGATCGCGGAACGAACCTTTCCGCAATTGCTTCTAGCTTAGCTCTCATGACCGAAATCAAGCCCTTCCGCATCGCCATCGACCAGGCCGACCTGGACGACCTCAAGGACCGCCTGAACCGCACCCGCTGGCCGCGCGAGGTCACCGGCGACTGGAGCCGGGGCGTCCCCGTCTCCTACCTCAAGGGGCTGGCCGAGTACTGGGCCGACGGCTTCGACTGGCGGGCGCAGGAGGCGAAGCTGAACGAGATCCCGCAGTTCACCACCGAGATCGACGGCCAGACCATCCACTTCCTGCACGTTCGCGCCGCCGACCCGGACGCGCTGCCGGTGATCCTCACGCACGGCTGGCCGAGTTCGCCCTTCGAATTCCGCGAGCTCATCGGCTCGCTGGGCGGCGAGTTCCACCTCGTCATCCCGTCCCTGCCCGGCTACGGCTTCTCGACTTCGCAGGGTCCCGGCTGGGGCAACCTGTTCCGCGTCGCCCAGGCGTGGACCACCCTGATGGACCGCCTCGGCTACGAACGCTTCGGCGTCCACGGCACCGACGCGGGTGCCGGGGTCGCGGGCATCCTGGGGATGATCGCGCCGCACCGCGTGGCAGGCGTGCACCTGACCGGCACCGGCGCCGCCATGCCGCTCGGCCCCGCCCTGGACCTCGACGGACTGTCCGGCAAGGACCGTGACCGGGCCGAACAGTTCAACCAGCGGCAGCTCGACGGGTTCGGGTACCTGCACCTTCAGTCGACCAGGCCGCAGACGCTGGCGTACTCGCTGAACGACTCCCCCACCGGCCAGCTCGCGTGGATCGTGGAGAAGTTCGCCGAATGGACCGACCCGGCCAAGAAGCTGCCGGAGGACGCCGTCGACCTGGATCATCTGCTGGCCTCGGTCAGCCTGTTCTGGTTCACCGGCTCGGGCGCGTCCTCGGCGCACGCGGTGTACGAAGGCATGCAGGTCTACCGGCAAATGTCGCAGGGCGGCTGGGACAGCGACGGCGAAACACCCGCCGGTCCGCCGCGCGGCATCGCCGTCTTCGCCGGGGACACCACGATCCGGAGCCTCCAGGACGGCCCGGTGGAGCACTGGACCGAGCATGACGCGGGTGGCCACTTCCCGGCGATGGAGGTCCCCGACCTGCTCGCCGAAGACCTCCGCACCTTCTTTCGCAAGCACCGCTGATGACGACGGCGATCTTGAGCCCGCGAGCGCTCAACCGCGCGACCCTGGCCCGGCAGCTCCTGCTGGAGCGCTCCGACCTGTCCGCCGTCAGCGCGATCGAGCGGCTGGCCGGCCTCCAGGCGCAAGCGCCCGACGCGTCCTACGTCGGCCTTTGGTCGCGGCTGCGGGACTTCCAGACGGACGGTCTGGCGAAACCGCTGGCCGCCCGCGAGGTCGTCCGGTCGACGCTGATGCGGGGAACGGTGCATCTCGTGACAGCCGAAGACGGCCTCGCGCTGTGGCCGACCATCAAACCGGTGGTCGAACGCGGTTTCCGCGGCCACTACTCGCGGGAGATCGCCGGACTCGACCTCGGCGAGGTCGCCGACGCGGGGCGGGCTCTGCTGGCCGAAGGTCCCCGGACCCGCGTCGAACTCCGGGCCGCGCTTGCCGCCCGCTGGCCCGGCATCGATCCCGCCACCCTCGGCTATGCGCTCGGCGGGCTTCTCCCGCTGGCCCACGTGACACCGCGTGGGCTGTGGGGACAGACCGGCCCTGCCGCGTATTCGCTGCTCGAAGACTGGGTCGGCGCACGGATCACCGACGGGATCCCCCTCGACGACCTGGTGGTGCGCTACCTCGCGGCGTTCGGCCCGGCGACCGTCCGCGACGCGCAGGTCTGGTCGGGACTGACCAGGCTGAAGGAGGTCTTCGAACGTCTCCGGCCGCGGCTGCGGACCTTCACCGACGGCGTGGGCAAGGAACTGTTCGACCTCCCGGACGCGCCTCGGCCCGACGCGGAAACCCCGGCGCCACCCCGGTTCCTGCCCGAGTACGACAACGTCCTGCTCTCCCACGCCGACCGCGTGCGGGTGATCCCGGACGGCCGCCGCGTGCCACTGCCACCGGGTAACGGCGGCCGCCGGGGCACGCTGCTGGTCGACGGTGAATTCCTGGCCGTTTGGGCGATCAAAGGGGCGACGCTGACGATCGAATCGCGGGAACCGTTGCGAGATCAGGATTCGATCGCCGAAGAGGGGGGCACGGTTGCTGGAATTCGTGGTGCCGGCGCAGAGCCACGACGTACGTTTCGGTATCGGCGGATAACGGTCCGGCCTTTTGCCGTAACGAAGGGCGGCGTTCGGGCGAAGCAAGGCCGCGAGGAGCCTGAAGGGAGCGGGCCATGACCAGGAACTATGGATTCTTGACGGTGCTGGCGGGGCTGAGCGCACTCGCGGTCATCACGATCGCGGCGGTCATGCGGTATCCGAACACGTCGGACGTCACGGCGGTGATCACCGCGGCGGGAACGGTGATCGGCACGGTGGTGGGCGCCTTCTTCGGCGTGAACGCGGCGTCGGCGGGGCGGATGAAGGCCGAAGAAAGCCGGGATCAGGCCACGGCGGCGCTGGTGAAGGTGGCCACCAAGGCGGACGAGGACAGCGACGTCGCCAAGGCGGCGATGGAAGGCGTGGGCCCCTAGTCCACTATGGACCTTCAGTCGAGCGCGTCGAGCAGGCCGAGATCCGGCGGGACGAGGGTGGTGGAGAGCACCAGCTCCCGCAACAGGTTGTCGTTCAAGGCGTTGCCGACCGGCTCGCCGACCTCTTCGCGCCGCAGGCCGTAAACGCCGCCGGCGGACAGGCGGGCCCGGACGTCGATGACGACATGCTCGACCCGGCGGCTGGTCCACGTCTCGTCGGGGCGGAGTTCGGCGAGCACCTCGGCCGTCTGCTGCCGGGACAACGGCTGCGGGTTGAGGTCGTGCAGGAGATAACGCTGGCCGAACACCACCAGGACCAGTCGTTCGTCCGCGCTGAGGCGCCAGCGGCGGGGCGGCACGGTGACGTCGTCGTGGCGGGTGGCGGGCTGCCCGCCGTCGGGACCGGCGACGTACAACTCGAGCAGATGCTCCCGCCTGCCCGAGCCGCGGACGAACAGCGGCGTGTAACCATCCGACAGGGGGATCGGCTCCTCGCCGAGGGACAGCCAACGGGAGTTCGGCAGGCGGATGGGCAACTGGCCGGTGTTGCTGACCCACCACTGCCCGCCGGTGAAGTTCAGCAGACCGTGCCTGCGGCTGACCTGCAGGTCGTTCTCCCCCACGCAGACGTCGACCTGCGGCCGATTACGTCCGAAAGAGATCTCGCCGCCCTCGCCGGGGTCGACGGACACGCCGCCCGCGAGCGTCAGCGCGAACACCGCGCCGGGGGCCGATCGCGGCACGCCGAGCACCAGGCTTTCGTGCGCCGTCGTGAGTCGCTTCATCCGTGCCTCCTCCTGTCCCCCGGCAGTATGCGGGACGCCACCGGGGAGGGGTCCCGGCGCCTTACGGCTGTTCGTCCGGCGGCCGGATGTCGCGTTCGTCAGTACCTTGGAGACCATGATTGACTTCTCCAAGGACACCGTCTTCAAGCTCACGCCGTGCAAGCCGAAGGACATCGCGCCGACGGTGCAGCCGATCATCATCCCCGGGGAACAGATCATGTCGTCGTTCAAGGCGGTGCGCGACTTCGTGGTGTTCACGAACAAGCGGCTGATCGCGGTGAACGTCCAGGGCATGACCGGCAAGAAGAAGGACTTCACCTCGTTGCCCTACAACAAGATCCAGGCGTTCTCGATCGAGACCGCGGGCACTTTCGACCTGGACGCCGAGCTGGACCTGTGGTTCAGCGGACTGGGGAACGTGCGGCTGGAGTTCCGGGGTTCGGACATCCGGGCGATCGGCCAACTGATCGCCACCCACACGCTCTAGCCTCCTTCCGCACTTAGTCGACTACTTGCGGGCTTTGGGGCGCGGTCGGGCAAGCGGGCTGCGGTCGGGTGTGGGTCGGGGTGGTCGTGAGTGGTAAGTCGCGTTCTAACGTCACTTACCACTCACGACTCCTGGCGGCGGCTTGCCTCGCGCAGGCCCTACGCGTTGCGAAAGTGGCTTTCGCAACGCAGGCGCCCGTGACTGTGTGGATTTTGGCGCGTTAGATGATGCTGTTGGTTTATTCGGGGTGGTGGCGTCTACGCTGGTCAGGGTCTTGTGATGATCGCGGATCTGTGGAGTGTGGCTGCTGATGTCGTTGAAGCCGGT
>NZ_JBHRWK010000032.1:0-17884 GCF_042647925.1 Amycolatopsis speibonae | reverse complement strand
CAATCACCAGTCCTAGCCCGAGCCTCGTTGCCCTCTCAGGCCACCACGCCCACCACCCTCAAACCGTGATCAACGCCAGCCCTTAAGTTCCTGGCATTGACCTTGAGGGTAGGGAAGGAGGCCTTCACGGACTTCTGCGTCGGTGGCCGTGCCGGAACGCGGGAGCAGGGCGGCCGCTTGTGGCTTCACGTCCTGGGCAAGGTGTCGGCGCGGGGGGTCGTGAGTGGTAAGTCGCGTCAGAACCGTCCTTACCGCTCACGAGCCGCTACCGTTCGATCCATGGTGCTGCACAAGGGAACCCCGACCGAACCGGACCGCAAGAGCGGGGCCAACCCGCTGTACGCCGGCGCGTATCCCGCGCTCGCCACGAGCATCCGCCTCCCGCACGACAGCCTCGCCGAAGATCCGCTGCCGCCGGACACCGCGCTCCAGCTGGTGCGCGACGAGCTGATGCTCGACGGCAACGCCCGGCTCAATCTCGCCACGTTCGTCACCACGTGGATGGAGCCGCAGGCGCGCGAGCTGATGGCCGAATGCGTCGACAAGAACATGATCGACAAGGACGAGTATCCGCAGACCGCGGAACTCGAGCGGCGCTGTGTGAACATCCTCGCCGATCTGTGGCACGCGCCCGATCCCACCGGGATCATGGGCTGCTCCACCACCGGTTCCTCGGAAGCCTGCATGCTCGCCGGGATGGCGTTGAAACGCCGCTGGTCGAAACTGGGGCGCGCCGGGAAGCCGAATCTGGTGATGGGCGCGAACGTCCAGGTCTGCTGGGAGAAGTTCTGCGAGTACTGGGAGGTCGAGCCGCGGCTGGTGCCGATGGACGGCGACCGCTTCCATCTCACGGCGGACGAGGCGATCGCCCGATGCGACGAGAACACCATCGGTGTCGTCGCGATCCTCGGTTCCACTTTCGACGGCAGCTACGAGCCCGTCGCCGAGATCGCGGCCGCGCTCGACGGGCTGCAAGAGCGGTCCGGCTGGGACATCCCGGTGCACGTCGACGGCGCTTCGGGCGCGATGATCGCGCCGTTCCTGGATCCGGAGCTGGTCTGGGACTTCCGCCTGCCGAGGGTGGCGTCGATCAACACCTCCGGGCACAAGTACGGGCTGGTCTACCCCGGTGTCGGCTGGGTGCTGTGGCGCGACAAGGCGGCGCTGCCGGACGAGCTCGTCTTCAACGTCAACTACCTCGGTGGCGACATGCCGACTTTCGCGCTGAACTTCTCGCGTCCCGGCGCCGAAGTGGCCGCGCAGTACTACACCTTCGTCCGGCTCGGCCGCGAAGGTTTCCGTGCCGTGCAACAGGCTTCGCGGGACGTGGCGACCCAGCTGGCGGACGGGATCGCCGAGCTGGGCCCGTTCGAGCTGCTGACGCGAGGCGATCAGCTGCCCGTGTTCGCCTTCACGACGAAGGCGGACGTCGAAGGCTTCGACGTCTTCGACGTGTCACGGCGGCTTCGTGAGCGTGGCTGGCTTGTCCCGGCGTACACGTTCCCGGAGAACCGGACCGATCTCGCGGTGCTGAGGATCGTGGTGCGCAACGGTTTCACGCACGACCTCGCGGACCTGCTGCTCGACGACCTCCGGCGGCTGGTGCCCGAGCTCGATCACCGCCCGCGACGGCGGACCGCGTTCCATCACTGAGCCGGGTGCCCTGCGTCACGCCGGATTTCCCCGGACCCTACCGGCGCGTAACGTCGGGGGGTATGGGAGTCGCCGGAGACGAACGTCAAGCGTTGAGCGAGCTTTTCGAAGAGGTCGGCCCGGACGCGCCGACCTTGTGCACGGGCTGGAAGACGCGGGATCTCGCGGCGCACCTGCTGGTCCGTGAGCGCCGCCCGGACGCGGCGCCGGGGATCCTGGTGCCTGCCCTCGCGTCGTACACGCAGCGGGTGCAGGACTCCTACGCCGCGCGCCCGTGGTCCGAGGTCGTCGGGAAGGTCCGGTCGGGTCCGGCCTGGTTCTGGCCGACGTCGATCGGCGCGCTCGACGAGCTGACCAACAGCGCGGAGTTCCTGATCCACCACGAGGACGTCCGTCGCGGACAGGCCGGCTGGGAGCCACGTCCGGCGGACTCCGGGCGGGACGCGGCGGCGTGGAAGTCGGCGAAGCAGGCGTCGAAGCTGAACCTGCGGAAGTCGCCGGTCGGCGTGGTCCTGAAGACTCCCGAAGGCCGCGAAGCGCGCGTGAAGGAAGGCCCGGACACGGTGACCGTCGTCGGTGCGCCGATCGAGCTGCTGCTCTTCGTCTTCGGGCGCGACGCGGCCCGGATCACCTTCGAAGGTGACGCCTACGCGGTGGACAGGCTCCGGAAGCACGACCGCGGCCTTTAAAGTTCGGTCATGCCGATGATCAGTGTTTCGATGTTCCCTGGCCGGACGCCCGAGCAGAAGCAGGCCCTCGTGCGCGAGGTGACCGACGCCTTCGTCCGCACCTGCGGCGGCAAACCCGAAGGTGTCTGGGTGACCATCAACGAGATTCCCGCCGAACACTGGGCGTCCGGCGGGACTCTCTTCTCCGAGCGCTGACCCCGCTCGCCGGGGTCAGCGAAGCCCGACGGCCCGCAGCGCGAAGAACACCTCGATCGCCGTCTGCTTGATCGTCTCGGCGATCACCAGCGACCCGTGGCCCGCGTCGAAACGGTAGAACTCGAACGAGCTCTCCCGCTTCGCGAGCCTGTCGAGGTAGTTCTCGACCTGCCGGATCGGGCAGCGCGGGTCGTTGTCCCCGGCGAGTACCAGCACCGGCGCCGTCACGGCCTCGACGTAGGTGATCGGCGAGCATTCCCGGTACACCGCGGGCACCGTCTCCGGCGAGCCGCCGAACAGCGCCCTGTCGAACGAGCGCAGCTGCTCCATCTCGTCCTCGTACGCGGCGACGTAGTCCGCGACGGGCACCCCGGCGACTCCCGCCGCCCAGCGCGCGGGCTGCGTTCCCAGCGCCAGCAGGCTCAGGTAGCCGCCCCATGAAGCACCGTTCACCACGCATTTTCCCGGATCCGCGAGTCCACTTTGGACGGCCCAGTCGTGGACGGCGGCGACGTCTTCGAGTTCGGTCAGGCCGGGACGGCCCTCGATGGCGTCACGCCAGGCCGAGCCGTAGCCGGTGGAGCCGCGGTAGTTGACCTCGACAACGGCGAAACCGGCGTCGAGCCAGACGGCGCGGTACGCGGAGAACCGGTCCTCGTCGGCGGAATGCGGCCCGCCGTGCAAGGAGAAGACCGTCGGGAGCGGGCCTTCGGGCGCGTCGGCCGGACGCGAGACCAGCGCGTGGATCCGCCCGCCGATCCCGTCGACGAACGCGTCGGTGACGGGGGCGGATTCCGGCGCCCGCTCGCCCGGCGGTTCGAGGAGGACCGAGTCTTCGCCGCCGGCGGCCCGAGCGCGCACCGCCGTCGGCTTCGCGGCGCTGGACCACGAGTACTCGACGGTGCCGTCGGGCCGCACCCCGGCGCCGCCGATCCGGCCCGGCGGGGTGTCCAAAGAGGACAATTCGCCGCTCGCGAGGTCGTACCGGTGAAGGGAACTGCGGCCCTGGTGGAAATGGACGACCAGCAGTGCCCGCGCGTCCGGATACCAGCCCGCGATCACTTCGCCGGGCAGGTCGAGCTCGATCTCCCGCTCGGTGTCCGCGGCGGTGTCCCAGATCAGCAGTTCCTCGCGGCCGCGCCGCTCGTGCAGCACCAGCAACCGCTGGTCGCCCGCGACCGGTGAGAACTCCAGGGCGCCGAGGCCCTTGCCTTCGCCGTCCCACTTGTCGGCGACCGTGGTGAAGCCGCCGGTCGACAGGACGCGCAGCGCGGGGTGGCGCGAATCACCGTGCTCGGAATGGGAGATCGCGAGCAGCGACTCGTCGCGGGAGAGCGAGGCGATCCCCGCGTCGTCTTCGTGCCGGTAGAAGCTGGTGGTCTCGCCGTCGATGTGGGCGAAGAGTTCGCTGCCGTCGTCGGTCGAGACGCCGACGGCGATCACGCGGGTGCCGATCTCGAGCCCGGCGGGATAGCCGTCGTGGACGTCCGGCACCGCGCGCTCGGCGGCGGCTCCCGGCGCGAAGGGTTCGCGGACCCAGGAACCGAACTCGTCGCCGTCGGTGTCGTTGAACCACCAGATCCAGCGCCCGTCGGGGGACGGGGTCGCGTGCATGGTGCCGTTGGGGCGGTCGGTGACGCGGCGGTGTTCGCCGGTCGAGCGATCCCAGGAGTAGACCTCCCAAACGCCGCTGGCGTTGGAGACGTAGACGTTCGCGTCCGGCGCGTCGATGGCCCACTCGGGGACGGAGATGCGCGGCGCGTGGAAGCGGGCCCGCCACCTGGCCTCGGCTTCGGCGTCGTCGAACAGGCGGTCCGGGACCGCCGCGGACGGATATTTGTTGCCTGGCTGCGTGCTCACCCCTCGATCCTGCCACCCCGGAGCCGTACTGTGTGCGGGGTGCTGGAGGGAAACGCGCCGCGCGCCGCGGTGTCCGCGCGGTCCGCGCGCCAAGCGGTCGAACGGGCCGTGTTCGCGCAACCGCTGTTCGGGCCGGGGATGGGGTTCGTCGACGTCGGCTGCGGGCCGGGTTCGATCACCCTCGGTATCGGCGACGGACACAGAAAGTCCACAGTGGACTTTCTCACGGCGGACGCGTGCGCCCTGCCGTTGGCCGAGGCTTCGGTGGACGTGGTCTTCGCGAACGCCGTCTTCGAGCACCTGAAGGAGCCGGGCGCCGCGCTGGCGGAAATCCACCGGGTGCTCAAACCGGGTGGAGCACTCGCACTGTCCACATCGGACTGGAGCCGGGCGAGACTCCGGCCGAAGACGGCGAACGTGGATGCCGCCCTTCGCGGGCACTACCTGTTGTGCCGCCGCGCGGGCGGTGACCCGTTCGCCGGACGGTCGATCTCCGCCGCGGTCGCGGCCGCCGGGTTCACCGACGTGCGCACGAAAACGCGTTACCGCGCGGACTCGACGTACCGGGCGCTGGCGACCTACGTGGAGGCGCGGCTGGTGACGGCGCTGGAAACCGCGACGACCCCGGACCGCGACCAACTCGCTTCGGCCGCCCGCTCGGCTTGGTCCTGGGCGCGCTCCGGCGATGGCGACTTCGCCCAATGCTGGACCGAACTCCTCGCCACCCGCTGACCCGCCACAGTGGGAACCGTGAAGCTCGGTTGTCCACACTCACACGCCGTTGTGGACAACCGACCCCGTCATCCCCACTTTCGCCCGATCCCGACGCCCCTGGCCGATACGCTGGACCCGGGGTCGCCCCCCTGGGAGTGGCGGGGGCTGCGCTGGGGCGGTTTCGGTCTGGGGCGGGGTGTTCGGGGGCGCGGGGCTGAGGGCGTGGGGCTGAAGGGGACTTTCGCCGCATGTCATGTAAGGAAAGCGTCCTTCGTCGCGTGGGACGTGGGGAAAGGGGCCTTCGCCGCGTCCGCATCCGGGGCCGGGCCACGACGCAAGAAGGCCCCGCTCGCGTGTTCTGCGAGCAGGGCCTTCTTGATCTAGCGTCGGGGTGGCGGGATTCGAACCCACGACCTCCTCGACCCGAACGAGGCACGCTACCAAGCTGCGCCACACCCCGGATACTTCTTAGCGGGTCGAGGAGAAGTTTAGCGGACGGTGTTTCGGGCTTTGCGGGGGGCTGCTTTCCGGTGATTGTCGCTGGTCGTACCCCGTGGGACGAGGGTCAGCAGGCTCGCCTCGGGCGGGCACGCGAAGCGCGCCGGAGCGTAAGGCGACGTGCCCAAGCCGGCGGAGACGTGCAGCCACATCTGGGCGCCCCAGCGGGACGCGCCGCGCGCGCGGGTGCGGTCGAGTTCGCAGTTCGTGACGAGAGCGCCGTAGCCGGGAACGCGGAGCTGTCCACCGTGGGTGTGGCCCGCGAGGACGAGGTCGTAGCCGTCACCGGCGAACTCGTCGAGGACGCGGGGCTCCGGGGAGTGCGTGACCCCGATGCGGACGGCGGCGCCCCGGTCGGCCGGGCCGGCGATGTCGGCGTAGCGGTCGCGGCGGAGATGGGCGTCGTCGACACCGGCGGTGAACACGTACTGGTCGGCGACCTCGATGGTGCGGCGGACGTGGGTGAGGTCGTCCCAGCCGTGTTCGACGAAGGCCGCGCGCAGGTCGCGCCAGGGCAGGTGCTCGCCGTGGATCCGCTTCTTCTTGCCCTTCGGCATGAGGTAGCGCGCGGGGTTCTTCGGCTTCGGTGCGTAGTAGTCGTTGCTGCCGAAGATGAACACGCCTGGCCTGTCGAGCAGGGGGCCGAGTGCGCGCAGCACGGACGGCACGGCCTGCTGATGTGACAGGTTGTCACCGGTGTTGACGACGAGGTCCGGTTTCAGTTCGTCGAGCGCGGCTACCCAGCGTTGCTTGCTCACGTGACCGGGGAGCATGTGCAGATCCGAGATGTGGAGGATCGTGAAGGGCTTCGCTCCTGCCGCGAGGACCGGGAGCTCCGCGGTGCGAAGCGTCCAACGGCGCCTTTCGATGCCGACTGCGTAACCGAGGGTCGCGGCTCCCAAGGCGACGGTTCCCACGGCCAATCGCCGCATCGTCGCCCCTGAAGTACTTTTGTTACTGAGCGTGCTCACGATGTCCAGTTTACGTGCTCATCAGTGGTGATCGTCCGCCCCCATTCCGGCGATGCCCGAGAATCGCTGGAATGGCCTCTTTTCTTCACTTTCCGTGGTCGATGCGGGGTGCCGTGATCAGTCGACATGATCCCGTCGGCCACCGGTCCCCGTTAGGCCGCCGAGTAGTCACTCAAAGTTAGAGTTGTGTGACTGATAGTTATTTGCGCTGGTGAATACGGCCTCGGCCGGTCAGCGTCCGCCGCCCATGTACTTCGGGTCCGGCTGCGGCAACGGCAGCGCTTCCTGGCCTTCGAGGATCTTCGACATCGCCCCGAACCAGGTCTGCGCGGGCGTCTTGCCACCCCACATGTTTTCGCAGCCGCGAGCGCTCACGTTACCCGGGCCGAGGTAGCAGAGACCGCCACTTCCACCCTTCGGGCGGAACACCATGGCCGCCCCCGCGAGCTGCGGGGTGGCCCCGAGGTACGACCCCGCGCCGTTGCTCTGCGTGGTGCCGGTCTTGCCGATCACCGGCCGGGTCCACCTGGCGCCGTTCGCGGCGCCGAACGACGTGCCGCCGGGTGCGCTGTCCCTGCTCATGCCGACCGCGAGGGTGTTGGCGAGGCCTTCGGGAACCACCTGCTCGCAGGGGGCTTCCTTGACGGGGACAGGCTTTCCGTCCCGGTCGGTGACGCCGGCCAGCGGGGTCGGCGGGCACCAGACGCCGCCGCTCATGATCGTCGCGCCGACGTTCGCCAGTTCCAGCCCGGACAGCGGGCTCACGCCGAGGGTGAACGCACCGGATCCGTTCCAGCCCGGCTTCGGGCCGTACGCCTGGAGCTGATTGACGTTGACGCCGTCGTCCTTGGAGTTCGGGTCGACGGCGCCGCCGCCCCGGTTGCTGGCCATGGTGTCGCGCATGCCGAGCTTGCGCGCCATCTCCACGACCGGCCCGGTGCTGCCGATCCTGTCTTCCAGTGCCACGAACGCCGTGTTCGGCGAGGTCGCCAGCGCCTGCTGCAGCGACATGGCCCCACCGGCAGGGTTGTAGTCGCCCGCGTTGCCGACGCAGTACCAGTTACCGCCCGGCCCGGCAGGGGGCCGGGGAGCCACGGGGCATTTCTTCGGGCCACCGGCGAACACGTTGGAGACGTAGAGATCGGGCACCGGGAGAGAGGTGTTGATCCCGGCCACGCCTGCTTCCAGCGCCGCGGCGCTGGTGAAGACCTTGTAGGTGGAGCCGGCGCCGGCGGTGTTGTAGACGCCGGAAGGCAACGCGAACGTCGTCTGGCCCTGGTCTTCGTGCAGCCCGTAGTCACGGTTCGCCGCCAGCGCCACCACTTCGTGCCGGTTCTTGCCCGGCTTCACCAGCGAGAGCGTGTTCGCGACGTTGTCCTGCGTCTTCTTGACCTGGGCTTCGGCCGACATCTTGGCCTCGTGGTTCGCCCGTTCGTCCAAAGTGGTCTTGATCTGGTAGCCGCCGGTGTAGAGATCGTCCTTCGTCATGCCGTTCTTGAGGAGATAGTCCTCTACGTATTGACAGAAGAAACCGTTTTCCGTACCGGCTCCGGTGCAGTTCGACGCGGGTTTCTGCGGGCCGCCTTCGACCACCCCGAGCGGCTCGGCCTTGAACCGTTCCGCGTCCACCTTCGCGAGCTTCTGGTTGTCGACCATGCGGTCCAGCACCAGATTGCGGCGTTCGGTCGCCTTCGCCGGGGCCTTCCACGGGTCGTTGACGATCGGGTTGTTCACCAGACCGGCCAGCAACGCCGCCTGCGGCACCGTGAGCTTCTCGACGGGCGTGTTGAAGTACGCGTTCGCGGCCGCGCCGACACCGAAGATCTCGCGCGAGAATTCGACGACGTTCAGATAGCCGCTCAGGATCTGCATCTTGTTCAGCTTGGTTTCCAGCTGGATCGCGATCCGGGCTTCCTTCAGCTTCCGGGCGACCGACTGTTCCTGTGCGCGCTTCTGGCCCGGCTTGTCGTCCCGGTAGACGACGTTGATCAAGTAGTTCTTCACGTACTGCTGGGTCAGCGTCGACGCGCCCTGCGTGTCGCCGCCGGTGGTGTTGCTGACCGCGGCGCGCAGCGTGCCCTTCCAGTCCACCCCGTTGTGCTCGTAGAAGCGCTTGTCCTCGACCGAGATCAGCGCCCACTTCATGGCGTCGTTGATCTGCGTCTCGTCGGTGGGGATGCGGAACTGCTTGTACAGCGTCGCGATCTGCTTGCCGGTGTTGTCCGTGATCGTCGTCACCAGCGGCGGCGGAATGTCCGCAAGGTCCGAAGATGTCTTGTCGACGGTCTCGCTCGCCTGGTTGGAGAGAACGCCCGCGGCACCCGCCACCGGGAACAACATCCCCGCGACCAGCACCCCCGCGAGCACACACAGGCCAATGAGCTTCAGCAGACCGTCCGTTTTGCGCACGCGGACCAGGGTACGCGGATGCCGTTAGCCCACCGTGACGTCACCTCGCTGTCGGTGCGGGTCCGGTCACGAAATCGACCCCATGTGGTGACGGATGGTGACGGCAGGCATTCTAGGGCTTGGCGGAGGGAACCGAGGGCCCTTACAGTCCGTCAACGTCTCACGTATGAAAAAGCCGACAGACGGGTGAGTGCGAGCGGCAGTCGCATTCGGCCGAACGGAGGCACCCGGCACCGGGGAGGTGCCGGCTCAACCGACGTGAGCACACAGGGAGACACGCTCATGGGGGCAGGAGCGCAGGCTTTTCGTCCCCCCGTGGTGTGTCGAACACCAGGGTAGGGAGCTGGGGGTATGGAAACCAACCAGTCGAGCTGGCGAGTCAATGCGTCGTGCCGCGACACCGATCCGGACGGTTTGTTCGTCCGGGGGGCCGAACAGAACCGGGCCAAGGCGGTCTGCCTCGGTTGCCCGGTCAGGACGGAATGCCTCGCGGAAGCGCTCGATGGCCGGATCAACTTCGGCATCTGGGGAGGTATGACCGAACGGGAACGGCGGGCGCTGCTCAGGCGGCGGCCGGACGTGACCAGCTGGGCGGACCTGCTTGAAGCGGCGAAGCGCAGTTTCACCGGGATCGACGAAGAGGAAGACGTACGCGTCCGAGTCTCGTGATCATGATTCCGTGAAGGGCCCCTTCCCTGAGTCCAAGGTAGGGAAAGGGTCCTTCACGGACGATCAGGACTGGGTGGCCAAGCGCGTGCCGATGTCGCGCAGGCCTTCGAGATCGTGCACGTCGCTGGGGAGCGCGGGCACCCGCGCCAGCGGGACCTCGGGATGTGCCCGCGTGAACCTGGCGAGCAGCCGCGTCTCCCGATCGGCCAGCGCGACCCGGTCCGCGTGCAGGCGAAGGACGGCTTCGGCCAGCGGTGCGCTGCTCTCGCCCTTCGCCAGCTGTTCGGCGGCCGCGATGGCCTCCGCGCTGGACAGCGGGGCCAGCACCGGATGCGTCCGGTTCGCGACCAGCCCGGCCAGCGGCATGCTCTCTTCCGAAAGCCTCTCCACGAAGAAGGACGCCTCGCGCAGCGCGTCCGGCTCCGGCGCGGCGATCACGAGGAACGACGTCCCGCCGGACCGCAGCAGCTCGGAAGTCTTGCG
Organism: Amycolatopsis speibonae; assembly: GCF_042647925.1. Lineage (NCBI taxonomy): Bacteria > Bacillati > Actinomycetota > Actinomycetes > Pseudonocardiales > Pseudonocardiaceae > Amycolatopsis > Amycolatopsis speibonae. Next base: position 7,743 of record NZ_JBHRWK010000032.1, on the reverse strand, counting down.
CGCGCGTTCGCGGAAGCCGCCGAACATGCTGTCGAAGGCCTGCATGAACGCCGAAGCGTCGGTCAGCAGCTGGCCGCCGATGATCGTCGAGACGGCCTTCGCGAACATCGAGAAACCGGCGTTGACGACCTTGCGCAAGCCCCAGCCACCGGCCTTGGCCGGACCGGTCAGCAGCCGGATCATCCGGCCGTCGAGCGCGCTGGAAAGCCTCGTCGGCGCGTCGAGGAAGTCCAGCGCGGACCGGCTCGGCGGCGTGTCGACGATGATCAGGTCCCACTCGTCGGTGGCCGCGAGCTGCCCCAGCTTCTCCATCGCCATGTACTCCTGCGTACCGGAGAACGACGTGGAAATGGTCTGGTAGAAGGGGTTCTGCAGCAGCTGTTCGGCGCGTTCCGGGCCGGCGTGCACCCGCACCATGTCGTCGAAGGTGCGGCGCATGTCGAGCATCATCGCCCAGAGTTCGCCCTTGGGTTCGAAGCCTTCGACCTGCACCTGCTTCGGGTGGTTGCCCAGTTCCCGCAGGCCGAGTGCCTGCGCCAGCCGCCGGGCCGGGTCGATGGTGAGCACCACCGTCTGCCGTCCGCGTTCGGCCGCGCGCAACGCCAGCGCCGCCGCCGTGGTCGTCTTGCCGACCCCGCCCGAGCCGCAGCAGACGATGACCCGGCTCTCCGGATCGTCGATCAGCTTGTCGATCTCCAGGATGTCGTCCGGCATCAGCGGACCCCCTGCTCGGTCAGCGCTTCGGCGAGGTCGTAGAGCGCCGCGACATCGACGCCGTCGGTCAGGTCCGGCAGTTCGAGACCCGGCAGGTCCGCTTCGGACAGCTGCTCGCGGGCGCGCTGCTCGGCCGCGACCCGCACGGCGTGCTCGACGGTCTCCTCGACCAGCGCGTCGAGGGTGCTGTCAGGCAGGTTCAGCCCGGCAGACGCGAGCCCGGCACGGACCCGCGAGGCATCGACACGGCCGTCCGCGGCGGCCGTCACCGAACGGGCGGGCAGCCGCGGCGGGCGGACCCGGTTGACCAGCACCGCGCCGGGGCGCAGATCGGCGCCGTCGAGTTCGGCGACCGCTTCGACGGTCTCCCGCACCGGCATCTCTTCCAGCAGCGTCACCAGGTGGACGGCGGTCTCACCGGAGTGCAGCAGCCGGACGACGCCGTCGGCCTGGCCGCGGATCGGGCCGGTCTTGGCGAGATCGGTCAGCGCCTTGGTGACGTCGAGGAACTTCACGACCCGGCCGGTGGGCGGCGAGTCGACGACGACGGCGTCATAGGTGTGGCGGCCGTCCGACTCGGTCCGGCCGACGCATTCCTTGATCTTCCCGGTGAGCAGAACGTCGCGCAGACCCGGCGCGAGCGTGGTGGCGAACTCGATCGCGCCCATCCGCCGCAGCGTCCGCCCCGCGAAGCCGAGGTTGTAGAACATTTCGAAGTATTCGAGGAGCGCGGCCTCGACGTCGATGTGCAGCGCGCGCAGCTCACCGCCGCCGGGGACGGCCGCGATGCGCTGCTCGGCGTACGGCAGCGGCTCGGTGTCGAAGAGCTGGGCGATGCCCTGGCGGCCTTCGACCTCGATCAGCAGGACACGGCGCCCGCCCTTGGCGAGCGCGAGGCCCAGCGAGGCGGCGAGCGTGGTCTTGCCCGTCCCGCCCTTACCGGTGACGAAATGCAGCCTGGCTCTCGCGAGTTCGTCGGTCCAGCCGGCAAGGGATGTGCTCACCGGTCCCACCCTAATTGAGTGGTCAGCTAGCCAGCATCATGACGCCGAGCGCGGCCGCGACCACGGCGACGACGGCCCAGGTCAGGATGCCGGACAGGATCGTGAGCATCACCACACCGAGCAGCAGGAGCACCACGAAGGCCACCGCGCCGGTGATCGCGACCGCTCCCGAGGTGTTCCGGCGGTCCCGTGCCTTGGCCATCAGGACCAGCACCAGCGGCAGCCCGGCCGCGGCGAGCAGGACGGTCGCGACCACACGCCAGGTCTCCACGGGTCCAGCCTAGCGAGGGCCGTCAGCTCCCGACGGGGGTCGCGGGCACGCACGGCACCGGCTTCGCGTGCGAAGGGTCGAGCGCGTTGAGGACGTGCCCGGCCGCGTTGCGGTCGGCGGCGACCCCGGCGTGCTCCGCCAGGTCCAGCAGGCAGCTGTCCTGCAGGACGATGTTCTTCACGTTCGGGCCCTTGCCCATCCCGCTCGTGTACGGGACGACGGCTTCGTCGTAGCGGGTCATGATGTTCGTGTAGGTCACGCCCGGCTGGAAGATCCCGTTGCCGCCGCGCAGCTTCGTGAGGAACTCCGAGCCGTGCAGGAACTGGCGGCACGAGCCGCAGACCGGGTCGAGGATCCCGTTGAACCCGGGCGCCAGCCCCAGCGCGCCCGCGAGCGCGTACAGATGTGAGGCACCGAACAGTGTCGTGCCGTCCCACAGCGGGGTCAGGCTGACGTACTTGTCCACTTTGGACGCGCCGCCGAGAAACTTCACATAGTAGGAAGGCATCAGCGTGCCCTCGGAATGCCCGAGGATGTCCACCTTGGACGCGCCTGTCGCGATCGTCACCTCGTCGACGAACGCCGAGAGTTCCTTCGCGCTCTGCTCCATCGGCAGGAGGCCACCGGGCTGGTAGATCGGCAGCGGCTTCCCGGGGACCCCGTAGGTCAGGGAGAAGACGCAGTACCCGTTGTTCTTGAGCAGCGGGCCGAACGTCTGCCAGTTCACCGTCTGGTTGGCGCCGAGGCCGTGGGTGAGCACGACCGGATTCGGATGCGCTGCTGTCGGACGGCAGTCGAAGTCGTTCGCGCCGGGCGGCGGGCCGCCGGGGTTCGCCGCCTGTGCGGGCAGCGCCGCGGCGAGTGTCCACGGAACGGGAAGTTTCTCGTCGGCGTTCGCCGGTGAAGCGCAGATCAGGGCAAGCGTCGCGGCCAGGCAGGCGACGGCGAGGGACTTCGTTGTCCGCATGTCAACGTCCTATCTACTCCCGAGTAGGTGTGAAGTGAAACACATCGGCGGGAAATCGGCGAGCCGGTCGCGAGAGGGTTTTCCCCATGTGTGTCGGGCGCTCTTGCCGGTTTGGCTACGCTCCCGGACATGAGCGCCACCAAGTGGGAGTACGCGACCGTCCCTCTGTTGATCCACGCCACGAAGCAGATCCTCGACCAGTGGGGCGAGGACGGCTGGGAGCTCGTCACCGTGCTCCCGAACCCGACCGGCGAGCAGCACGTCGCCTACCTCAAACGAGCCAAGAACTGAGGGATTGAAGCCATGACCTGGAGCGATCGGCTCGCCGAGCTCGGTATCGAACTGCCCGGCGTCGCCGCCCCGCTGGCGGCCTACGTGCCCGCCGTCCGGACCGGATCGCACGTCTACACGTCCGGGCAGCTGCCCTTCGTCAAGGGCGAGCTCGAAGCGACCGGCAAGGTCGGCGCCGAGGTCAGCCCCGAAGAGGCGAAGCAGTACGCGCGGACGTCGATCCTCAACGCCCTCGCCGCGGTGGACTCGGTCGTCGGGCTCGACAACATCGCGCGAGTGGTCAAGGTCGTCGGTTTCGTGGCGTCCGCGGAAGGCTTCACCGGCCAGCCCGCGGTGATCAACGGGGCGTCCGAGCTGCTCGGGGAGATCTTCGGCGAGGCGGGAATCCACGCGCGTTCGGCGGTCGGCGTCGCCGAACTGCCGATCGGGGCGCCGGTCGAGATCGAACTGATCGTGGAGGTGAAGTGATGGATCCGGACATCGAGAAGTCCTCGCACGAGCTCCTGCTCCGGCTGGCCGGACGGCTGCCGGACCAGCTCCTGTGGCGGTTCCGCGACTGGCTGGGCGAGGGTGCGATGGGCACGCTCGCGCGGACCCTGCCCCGGTCTTTGCTTAAGCACAGGATCGACCTGGACCAAACCGAGTATCGCCTGCTAGTCGCCGGGCTTATTCCTCACGGAGCCGACTGGCATCAGGTGAGTTCCACCCTGGGGGTAGACGACGTCACCGAGACCAGGTACACATTCACGCAGAGTGCGCCCGAATGGGTGAACTCCGTCGACTCTGTGTCCGTATTGATCCACGCAACGTTGCGGGGGCGGCCGGATGTGGGTGAAGTGCGGCAAAGCTGGCGACACCTCGGTGTGGTCGGCGAGGGTGGGGCGAAACGAGTCCTGCTGGTCACGGCGCTCAACGGGCTGCCGAGGCTGACGGGCGAATTGCAGCGCGTCTTGCGCGTGCTGGGTGACGAGGAGCCCGGCGTCGAGGTTCTCCCGCCGAGCATCGACCTCACCGGCTATCACCGCACCGCGCTCGCCAGCTCCGAACTGGTCTGTGTGGGCGCGGTGGACACCGGAAGTCGGCTGGTCGCCGCTTAACGCTCGCACCACCAGGCGAGCCGGGAGGGAGCAGAGCAATGGTGGAGGTCCACGACGGCCCGCCCATGGACGGGTTCTCGGTGCCCCTGCGCCTGCATAACCTGTTACTGGCCCTGGCGGGTCGAATCGACGACAGTGCTTTGACCGAAGCGCGTGAGCTGATCGCGCGTGCGCACATCGACGAAGCGGTGGAGCTCACCACCGGCACCCTGATCGCGGGGAAGATCCCGGTGAGCTCGTCCGAACAGCGTGAACTCGCGCTCGTCCTCGAAATGAGCCGGTCCGACGCCACCCTGGCGAACGACCTGCTCGTCGAGGAGGACGAGTCGGTGCTCACCCACCGGTTCACCGGGGAGAACACGCCCGAATTCGGCCTCGCCGAGGCGCTCGACCGCACCCTGCAGGTGCTGCCGGACGTCCGGTCGGTGCACGCGGTGTGGCGCAACACGCCGGCGGGCAGTGTGCCCGGCGCACTGCCGCAGCGGGTGGTCCTGGTCGAGATCGGCCCGGAGGGCAACCCGCCCGCGGTCGCGTTCCGCGTGGACACCGCGCTTCGCCGCGCCGGTATCCGCTCGGTCGTCGAGGTCGCGGGACCCGGCGTCGCGCGTTCCGCGTACCACCAGGCCGCTTCGTCGGCCGCGAGTCCTGTCTGGGTCACCGGGAGTACCCACTCCAGTGACTTTCGGACCGGGCCGGTGACACCGACCCCGCCGCCCGCTCCCGCCCCGGCTCCCGAGCCGGTCAAGGAGCAGCCGAGCAGGCACGGCCTGCGTCCGGTGGGCAGCGGTGGCCAGGAACCGAACGAGCCGATCGCACCGGTGGTGCCGATCGTGCAGCAGGCGCCGGCACCGGTTTCTCCGCCGCCTTCTTCGCCGGTGTCTTCTCCGGAACCGCTGCCGCGCAAGTCACGGGCGGAGACCCGTGCCGAGCGCACGGCCGACCTGACCCCGGCCGAAGTGGCCCAGCTGCGCCAGGCGCTCAAGGAGGACCCCGAAAAGGGTCGCGAGATCGCCTCGGGCAAGCCGAGCATGCACGAGGTCGTCGAGCTGCCCGCTCTCGATCTCGACGACCCCAGCCTGAGCGAGCGCGACCGTGCGCTCCTGCGCGAGCTGCACGCCGAGCTCGCGGAACGGGAGCGTGCCGAAGCGGCGAAGATCCGGCTGAACGGTGCTTCGCGCAGCAGCGGCTCTAGCTGGTCCTAGCAGTTCTACGCGTTTCGTCCTCTGGATGCGGTGGTTGCACGCGCAACTATCGCAACCAGAGGACGAAACGCGATGTTATGTTGCGGGATGTGGCTGAAGAACTGACATTCGACATCCCGGTGGGGGCCGGGGTGGGCACCCGCGCCAACGCCGGCGGCGAGCCGGTGACGCCCAAGGACGCGGCGACCGTGATCCTCCTCCGCGACGGCGCGCGAGGCGTCGAGGTCTTCCTGCAACACCGGGTCAAGGGCATGCCGTTCGCGGGCGGGATGACCGTTTTCCCCGGCGGCGGCGTGGATTCCCGCGACGTCGACGCCTCGGTGAGCTGGTCGGGCCCGAAGCCCGCCTGGTGGGCCGAGCGCTTCGGATGCGAGGAACCGCTGGCCCGCGCCCTGGTGTGCGCGGCCGTGCGGGAGACGTTCGAGGAGTCGGGCGTACTGCTCGCGAGCATCAGGGACGCCGTCGTCACCGACACGGCGCCGTACCAGGACGCCCGCGAAAAGCTGGTCTCCCGCGAGCTCTCGCTCGCCGCGTTCCTCGAAGCGAACGGCCTGACGCTGCGCGCGGATCTCCTGCGCCCCTGGGCGAACTGGGTCACCCCGCCTCAGGAGCCGCGTCGTTACGACACCTGCTTCTTCGTCGCCGTGCTGCCCGAGGGGCAGGAGGCGGACAGCGCCACCTCCGAGGCCGTCAGCACCGGCTGGCAGCGGCCGGAAGAGGCCATCGCCGACGCCAAGGAAGGGCGCCGCATGCTCATGCCACCGACCTGGATAACGCTCGCCGAACTGGGTGAGTTCGGCTCGGCGGCCGCGGCACAGGCCGTCGAGCGCGAGATCGTGAAGATCATGCCGACGCTGGTGCGCGACGGCGACAAGGCCCGCGTCGTACTGGACCCGGCGTGAGCGCCCCCGCGTACGGCGTGCTGCGCCAAGTGACGCCGACGGCTTCGGTGCTGCTGGAGCACAATCCGTCGTCGATGACGTTGGAGGGCACCAATTCCTGGGTGCTGCGCGGGCCGGGCGCGTCCGGTTCCGTGGTCGTCGACCCCGGTCACGAGGACCTCGAACACCTGACGCTGCTGGCGGAAACCGGCGCCGTCGAGCTGATCGTCCTGACCCACCATCACCCCGACCACGCCGAGGGCGCACCCTGGTTCGCCGAGCGCGTCGGCGCTCCGGTGCGGGCGTTCGACGAATCGCTCTGCGTCGGCGGGAAGTCCCTTGTGGACGGTGACGTGCTCGAGGCGGGCGGCGTGCGGCTCTCGGTGCTGCACACGCCGGGGCACACCGGCGACTCGATCTGCCTGGTGTCCGACGGGCAGATCCTGACCGGCGACACCATCCTCGGCCGCGGCACCACCGTGTTGCACGACCTCGGCGACTACCTGCGCTCGCTGCGCGAACTCATCGCGCTGCCCGAGGGCACCACCGGACTGCCCGGCCACGGCCCCGAACTGCCCGACCTCGCCGCGACCGCGCGCGAATACCTGGCGCACCGGGAAGAACGACTGGACCAGGTGCGTTCGGCACTGGAGACACTCGGCGCGGACGCCACCCCGCGCCAGGTGGTCGAGGTCGTCTACGCCGACGTCGACAAGGCTTTGTGGGCGCCCGCCGAGTGGAGTGTGCGGGCACAGTTGGACTACCTGAGGTCGGAGGACGGCGAATGAGTGACGTCGAGGTCGAGTTCTACTGGCGCCCCGGATGCGGGTTCTGCGCCGCGCTGGAGCGGCCGCTGTCGAAGAGCGGCTTCACGGTGAAGCGGGTCAACATCTGGGAGGACCCGGACGCCGCCGCGCGGGTGCGCTCGGTCGCGGACGGGAACGAGGTCGTGCCGACGGTCTTCGTGGGCTCGACGGCGATGGTGAACCCTTCGTTCGCCGAGATCGAGGCCGCCGTGAAGGCCGCCTCCGCCTGAGGTACTTGGGCCGATGTCTCCAATGTGGCACCAGCCACCCGCCACTCGCACCCAGCAAGACCCGAAGGCCGCGAGGTGTCACTCAGGGTGAGGGGTGTGTGGAAATAGGGACGCTCAACGTCCCTATTTCCACACACCCTCCCTGTCCGGCTGTCGTGACCGGTCCGGTCACGACGGGACTGTGTGGATTTCCGGTCATCCAACGATGCTGTTGGTTTTCTCTGGTCAGGCGGCTGGGGTGAGGGAGAGGTGGCGGACTGGGCTGGTTCGTGTGGTGGCG